>CAZFQH010000354.1:0-4800 GCA_964520805.1 uncultured Acidobacteriota bacterium
CCACTGAGCAGACCAGGGGCGGGGCGCTTGGGGTTTCCCCGCGTAGTGGCCGACCGGACCCGCTTTGCCCTCATCGGGGCGGGCCTTCTGCTTTTAGTGTCCCTTGTGCTCAAGGACGGTTTGCTCGGCGGGGCGTACTACGAGCGCGATCTCCTTGCGATCCACATGCCGATGTCGGAGACCTTCGTCAGGACCATCGCTGAAGGCTCGTGGCCGTTCCGGGATCCGACCACCGGTTTTGGTCAGCCGATGCTCGGCAACCCGGACGCACAGATTCCCTACCCCACCACCTGGCTGCATCTTCTGATGCTGCCGGAGCAGGCCTACCTCGTTTTTCTGACCATTCACTACTTCCTGGGCGCTACGGGGGCGGCGGCTCTGGCCTGGCGCTTTTCGCGTTCGGGCGCAGCGGCTTTCTTCGCGGGTGCGCTGTGGGTGGTCGGGGGACCCCTCCAGTCCTTCCTTTCCCTCTGGCATCACCTCGCGGGGGCCACCTGGATGCCGTGGGTCCTCACCGCGTTCGATCGGGTCTTGGAGAAGCCGGATCGGCCGAGGACCCTCCTCCTGGCCGGAGCCTTCGGTCTTCAGATCCTGGCCGGCTCCGCCGAGATGTGCGCCATGACCCTGGCCCTTTCCGCCCTCCGTCTCGTCTGTGAGCTGCCGGGCACTTCCCGTTCCTGCTTGCCCACGCAGGTGAAGGCGACGTTCGTGGCCCTTCTTCTGGCGATCGGTCTGGGTGCGGCCACCTGGCTCAGTGTTCTGGATGTCTGGAGGTTCTCCAACCGGGCCGCGCTTCCCGAGGAAGTCCGGATGTATTGGTCGCTCCATCCCTGGATGCTCGCGGAGATCTTCATGCCTCTGGGCCTTGGCTCCCTCGACCTCGGCCAGACCACGCGCAGCCTTCTATTCGGAGCTCCCTCACCCTTCCTGCGGTCCGTCTTTCTGGGCTCGTTGACCTTGCCCCTGGTCTTCGCGGCGCTCTTCACGGCAAGAATCCCTCGGAAGTATCGGGTGTTCGCAGGCGTCGGGGCCCTGGTCGCCTTGTTGCTCGCGCTCGGAAAGCACACCCCGATCTACAGCCTTCTGAGCACGATTTTTCCAGTTCTTCAGATTTTCCGGTACCCGGTCAAGGTTCTGGTTACCCTCTCGTTGCTTCTGGCCGTGCTTTCCGGTGTGGCGCTCCGGTCGCTTCGCGACGAACCCCGGGCCGCGCGAGCCGCCGCGGTAACCGCACTTGCCCTCCTTGCCCTGCACCTCGCCGTGTTCGCGGGTCTTCCCGCGTTCCTGCCCCCGCTGATCTCCGGCCCTCCCGAGGTCGTGAGTCACAGCATCGAGACCGTGCGAACTCAGATGCTTCTGTCCGTCGGCACCCTCGTGCTGCTTCTGGTGGGGATCATCCGGCCCGCGCCGGGCCTTGTGTCCGTAGCCGGTTTGGCCGCGGTCGGGAGCACACTCGTATCTCACTTCGGCCTCAATCCGGTGGTGGAACCGTCGGCCCTTCGTTTTCGCCCGGATTTCCTTTCGGCCCTCCAGACTGCGGAGCCGTCCCGCGTCTATGTCGAGGACTACGTCAGCTTTCCCGACCTGAGTCGCCGATTCCTCGGCCGTCCCGCGCCCTTCAACAATGTAAAGGGTGCCGATCCTCGAAGAACCGCCGCCCTGGTCGTCGGCCTCCGAACGCTGATGATCCCGCCGCAAGGCGCCAGCTGGGGCGTGCAATATGCGTGGGATACCGATCTGCGAAGGCTCTTCGACCAGACCCTGCACGATCTCACGATCTGTTTGCGCATGGCGGAAGGGACGCCCACGGCGTTGCGGATGTTGCAGATCGGCAACGTGTCGGGGGTTCTGGCCCTGCATTCTTCAAGTTTCCACCTGCTCGGAACAGGCCCGGTTTTCCCCTCGCCGCTCCCCGAGCCCCTTCGTGTCTTCCGGGTGCCGGACGCCCTGCCCCGCGCCTACGCCGTGAGTGGAATTCGCATCGCGGACGCGGCCCAGGCCGTCACCCTTTTGTTGGATCCGGAGTTCACCCCGGTTCGCGAGGTGATCCTGGATGGGGGAACGGCCACACCTTCATCCCCGACCTTTCGATCGAGCGTGATCGTGACGAGCCTTAAAGCCGACCGCATCGCGCTCGATGTCCAACTCAACCAGCCTGGTACCGTAGTCCTTCTGGAGGGGTTCCTGCCCGGCTGGCAGGCCACCCTGGATGGCCAGAGCGTCCAGGTCCAGCGCGCCAACGCGCTCTTCGTTGCCGCCTTTGCCCCTGCGGGCCATCACCAGATCGTCTTCACTTACCGCCCCTGGTCCGGAGTCCTGGGTTTGGCCATCAGCGCCCTCACCGCTCTTGGATTGCTGGCCGGGCTCCTGCACCGCCCGAGACCGGCCCCCACCGTTATGGACGGATCGACGGAAGCTCCATCGGCCCCTTGATGCGGGGCGACGCCTCCGGCTCGCCCAGGAACCGCACGCGCACGATGTAGCTTGAAGCATCGTCGTAGCTCGAAATCAGAAAATTTCGGACGAAGTCCTCGGTGGCCTTACGCCCCGTCTCCTTGACCAGCGCGATGTTCTGCTGAGCGCGCTCCTTGAGGAGCCCTGACAAACCGGATTGAAGCGCGCTACGGACGGCCGCTTCGTCGCGCAAGACGGAGTTCTTCTTGATCGTGAAGGTGAGAGTCGAGGGATCCAGGGCGGGAACCCCAGGTTCTGGAAACGGCGTCGTCACGTCGACGATGCCGTCGTGGAGACGTATGTCCCAGGGTTTCTTCAGGTCGAGGGCGTAGGTGTAGACCACCTCGCCGCGCGCCTCCACGACCACGTCGGGCAAGGGCACGAGTCCCCAGGCAAGCGACGCCGAATCGGTTCGTTCGAAAGACTCCTGCTGTTTGAGTTCGGCGAACTGAAAACGGGAAACCCCTTTTAGTTCGGTCGCGTAACTCTTGAGACTGGTCTCGATCTTTCCGGTTCTGAAGGCTTCTGCTGCGTTGCGCACGCTGATAAGCGCGCTCTCCGCGGCGCCGCCGAGGCTCCTGACCCGGGTCATGGCCGAGCGGATAAGGAGGATGGGCAGGACCAGGCAGGCGATGGTGAGCAGAGCCATGGCGATCGCCCAACCGCCGCCCGAGCTCTTCTTTGTTGGCGGGTGCGAGCCGCCTTCCTCAAGCTTCAGATCAGCCATGACCCTAGTTTGACGCACTGGGCCCGTATCAGGGGCGGGGCAGCGGTTGCGGCAGATCCGCGACCACGTATGCCAGAAACGCGATGGCGGCGGCGTTGTCCGCGAGGTCTTTGGGGTCGAGCTTGTCGACGGTGTCCGCCTCGGTGTGGTGCAGCACGAAGTATTTCGAGCCCTCCACCTCGAGACTGGCCGAGGGAATCTTTCCGGCCGTTACGGACGGACCGATATCGGCGCCACCGCCCTGCGGGCCGATCGTGTCGGCGCCCAGCGGCTTCAGCACAGACGCTATCTCGGTGAGGATCTTGCGTGCGGCGTCCGAACCCGTAAAGCCGAAGCCCCGCGGCCGGAAGACGCCGGAATCCGATTCGAGGGCCAGGACGTGCTTCTCGAGTTCGGCGCGGTGAGTATCGCGATAGGCGTTGCCGCCGGCGAGGCCATTCTCCTCGTTGGTGAAAAGCACCACGCGAATCGTCCGCTTCGGCTTGAGGCCCAGGTTCTTGAGCAGGCGGAGGGCTTCCCAGGTCACGACGCAGCCGCCACCGTCGTCCATGGCCCCGGTGCCCACATCCCATGAGTCGATATGGCAACCCACAAGGACTATTTCTTCGGGCTTCTCCGATCCGCGAAGTTCTCCGATCAGGTTTGCGGAAGGAGCGTGATCCAGAAACCGCGCATTCATCTTGAGACGCAGCACCACTTTTTGTCCGCGCTTGGCCATCCGCGCGAAACGGTCGGCGTCCTCCGTGGGAATCGCGGCGGTCGGGATCTTGGGTGCGCCGTCCTCATAACGCATGCCTCCCGTGTGCGGGGTTCTCATTCCGGGCGGCCCCACCGCCCGGACCAGCGACGCGATGGCGCCGGCTTTTGCGGCGGCGGAGGCTCCGGCCCCCCGGTATCGAACGGTTTCCCCGTAAGTCGTGTAGGGGACGTTGAACAACACGATGCGCCCTCGCGCCTCGTCCTGTCGCGCGTTCAGTTCATCAAATGAACTCACCACCAGAAGTTCGCCGCTCACTCCCTCGGACCGCGTGCTGACACTGCCTCCGAGGCCGAGTAGAGGAACCTGGTTTGGAAACGGTTCGAGAATCTCCAGGCTTTCCTCGCCGCGGACCCAGTGCGGGACCATCACCGGCTCGAGCCGGACATTCTCGAGCCCGTCCTTCTTCATCTCCGCCTCGGCCCACCGCAACGCGGCCTCGAGGTTGGGAGAACCGGAATGGCGCGGCCCGAAAGTGTCGGTCATGAAAGCCAGCCGGTCCCACGCGAAGTCGTCCCCGGAGTTCGCGGTCGTGGCGATGATCCGATCCGCGATCGATCGATACGGAACGAGCCAATCCTCCACCTTCACCGCCTCGCCTCTGGCCTTTCCCGACTGGGCCTGCGCCCAGGCGGGATTCGCAGTGGCGACCGTCAGGGCAAGAAGAAGAACGGCAGCCTCGTGGCCGGCACGGATCATTTTCGCTTTCATGGGCTACAGTCTATCGATCGCGACGAAATCGGGTGGGCACCCCCGCCCCTTCTCCCGCCTTCGCTTACCGCGGCCACGGAGAGCGGCGGGCCGTCCCCGTCAAAGCGACGGCTGTGCGAGGTTCTGCGAAGCGAATTCCCAGTTCAGTAAC
>CAZFQH010000355.1:0-4790 GCA_964520805.1 uncultured Acidobacteriota bacterium
ATGTATCGCGGTGGCCTCGGCTTCATGCGCTACTCGGTGAGCGACACGGCCGAGCTGAGAAGCGGCCTGATGAGCGCTAGGTCTGAGAACGAACCTTATGTTGACCCGGGAGGCCGCTAATATCGCTTATTGTCTCTCAAGGCCGAGGGAGTCACGACGTTCTTCTTCAGAGACGACGCCGTGCCAGGCGACGAATTGCACGCGATGATGCGCCGGGGCGTCAATGAGCATGACCGGGTCATCCTCGTGTGCTCTGAAGCATCGTTGAACCGCAACGGCCTCCTGAATGAGATCAAAGAAACCCTGCGTCGTGAAGCCAGAGACGGTGGGCGTTCCTATTTGATTCCGGTCGTGCTCGATGACTACTTGTTCGACGCTTGGAAACCGTCGGACCCAGGCTTGGCCCCAGAGGCGGTGACCAGTCGAGTAGCGGCCGACTTCCGCAAACCCGCAGAGTTCAAAGCGGGTGTCGCAAAACTGGTTAAGGCATTGAAGAAACCGGAAACGGCGCCATAGATGGAAGGGGTGGTGTCGCGAGGCTGACACTCCCCCAAACGTCGCCGCAAGTGTCCCCAGGGACGCCGCCCAGCGCACCGTCGAGCGCGCCACCGACAATAACGCGCGCGCGCGGCGCTGGACTGACCGCGCGCAACGAGGTGCGCAATCTGCTCCCGGCACACCCGTGCGCTCACCATTTTTTTCGAGACACCTCTTACAGGAGGTCGACGTCCAGCGCCAGATCCGCCACCAGCTTCTTGAGGCGGCTATTCTCCTGCTCCAACTGTCGGAGACGTTTCACGTCGGCGGCCTCCAGCGTGCCGTACCGCCGCCGCCACGCGTAAATCGTCTCGGCGCTCAATCCCCGCGCCTCGGTGGACACCTAAATCCGGCCATTAACTGACGGCTGATCGAGACGTTGGCGACGGGACGACCTCACGGTCACCGTCGGGAATGGGCAACGTCTTGAAGGCAAGTACACAACATCAAGTCCTGTCTCTGGGCCGCCTGGGGTGCCCCCCATGGCCAGCGGCCACTGCCCGCCCGCCGACCCGTGGCTCCAGGGACAACCTCCACGTTTCCATCCACATCAGGATAGACTCATCAACTGAGGAACGACGGTCATGCTCTCAAGTCTACGTATCAAGAACTTCAAGGCATGGAAGGATACCGGCGAAATTAAACTCGCGCCGCTGACAGTACTCTTCGGTGCCAACAGCGCTGGCAAGAGTAGCCTTGGGCATCTCCTGCTCGCGTTGAAGCAGACGGCCGCTTCAGCAGATCGTCGTCGCGCCCTGCATACAGGAGATGACAGTTCGCTCGTCGACCTCGGCACCTTCGTCGAGACGCTGCACTTGCATGATAAAAAGGCCGTGCTGGAGTTCGGCCTCGAATGGGCCCTATCTGGCCCGCTTGAGGTCCTGAATCCGCTCGACGAGAACCAGATCTACCAAGGCAACAAGCTCGCGCTCAGCAGTTTTATTGCTGCGGGACCTAACGAGCAGCCGGTTGTACGGAAGCTTCGCTACGAACTGCGCCAGGACGGCGCGAGCGTACTGTCAGCGACTCTGGAACACGAGAGCGGCAAGGCGGTACAGCTTCGCACAACTCCGTATACGCTCGTCCACGCTGTTGGCCGCAAGTGGCCACTCGATCCACCGGAGAAGTTCTACCGTATCTCCGACCACTCTCTTGCACGCTTTCAGAACGCCGACTTTCTTGCGACCTTTGCGCTGGAGGTCGAGCGCTCACTCGACTCCCTCAGCTACTTGGGCCCCCTGCGAGACCACCCGCACCGCACCTACGGCTGGGCGGGGAATACACCCGAGACGGTGGGCCCCAAGGGTGAGTACGCCGTCGCGTGCATCCTCGCAGCCAACGCTGACGGGAGAAAGCTCAACCGGGGTCGCAAACAGCGGCTGCAACCCTTCAGCGCGTTCATCGCTCAATGGCTTGTCGACCTTGGCATCATCGATAGCTTTACCGTTCGCGCCACTGCACCAGGCCGGAAAGACTACGAGGTTAAGGTTAAGACTCGCGGAGGCTTGACTGAAGTGGCTCTTCCCGATGTAGGCTTCGGGGTCTCTCAGGTACTTCCCGCCCTAGTTCAGGCTTTCTACTGCCCTCCCGGTTCATTGGTGTGGATGGAGCAGCCTGAGATCCACCTGCACCCGCAAGTCCAGGCGGAGCTCGCTGACGTGTTCATCTCTGCGGTGCAGGCCTACGAGGTCAGCCGCCCGCGAAACGTCCAGCTCATCATCGAAACCCACTCTGAACACCTTCTGAACCGACTCCAGCGACGCGTCGCCGAGGGGGTGTTGGGGGCGGAAGAAGTTGCAATCTATTTCGCCCGCCCTGGCCGCGAGGGCGCCGAACTCGAAAAACTTGAAGTCAATATGTTCGGCGATATCGTGAATTGGCCTGACAACTTCTTCGGAGACGAAATGGGTGACATCGTGGCCCGCACGGAAGCGGCGGCTAAACGCCGAGCGAAAGCATGACGGTCGTCGTTGACACCAACGTCATTCTCGTCGCCAACGGGCAGCACAGCGGAGTCAGCGACCAGTGCGTTGTCTCCTGTGTTCACCGCCTCCGCGAAATCATGGTCGGCGAGCGCATCGCCATCGACGACGGCCACCGAATTCTGAAGGAGTACCAGAACAAGACCACGCCGCACGTCGGCAAGCGCGCAGGAGACACGTTCGTAAAATGGTTACTCCGCAACAACGCAAACCCAGGCCGGTGTGATCAGGTTGAGATCGTGGAGCATGCGGAGCGAGGCTTCGAGAGCTTCCCTGACGACCAGGGACTCGCCAATTTTGACCCATCCGATCGCAAGTTTGTGGCGGTGGCGATTGCCCACGGACAATCCCCACCCATTGCTCAAGCGACGGACTCCAAGTGGCTTGACTGGGTTCCTGCACTCGGAAAGCACGGCATCTCACTCCAGCTTCTTTGCAGCTCGGATATTCACGGCTTTGACGACAGAAAGAAGAGACGCAAGGCAAAAGCCAGATGAACGACTTCTTCCGCTTCCCTCACACACCGCATATCGCCTGGCTCGGGCCCGGTACGCCGCGAGGTGACAAGCTTCTTTCATCCCACGAAGTGAGTGACCTTTTGAGGACAGAAGTCGTCGTCGAGGAAAAGGTCGATGGCGCCAACCTCGGCTTCTCGGTCGGCGAGAATGGCACGCTCTGTGGCCAAAACCGTGGCACCTATTTGGACCTCGAAACACCCCAAGGGCAGTGGAAACCACTCAAGCGGTGGCTCGCCACACGTCAACGCTCACTCGTCGACGCGCTGTGGCCCGACCTCGTTCTCTTCGGCGAGTGGTGTTTCGCCGTGCACGGGGTTCGCTACACGCGCATGCCTGACTGGTTCCTCGCGTTCGACGTCTACGACCGCACCAAGGGCGAATTCTGGAGCGCCGACCGGCGCAACGAGTTGGTCATGCGTCTTGACATCAGGCCCGTCCCCGAGCTTGGGCGCGGGCACCAGACAGTGGACTCGTTGATGAAATTGCTCGTACAATCGCAACTGGCCGACGGCCCGGCCGAGGGCCTGTACGTGCGGAAAGAAGCAAGCGGCATCCTCAAGGCGCGCGCGAAGCTCGTTCGCGCGGAGTTCGTGCAGGCGATCGACGAGCACTGGTCCAAGCGCCCCCTTGAGGAGAATGAACTCGCGGATAGCGAAACCTCATGGCGGTGAATTCGGCCCTCTGCTTCTCGCGGGCCTGCGGAATTTGAGGCACCGCACTATGAACAGGCCGCAGTGGCCCGACTCAATCCACTCGCCCTCCGGAATTCCGGGTACGATTCTGCCCGGTTCATTTGCATCATTCTCTTGAGGGCTTCTTCCTCCTGGGGTCCCGACAGGCGGACCGGGTGCGGACTACTTTCGCTGTTTCGCTTTGACGAAAAATTCGTGGGATCCAGAACGACCCCCGGCTTCAAAATCACCGCGTTCGCGAATCAGTAGGCGAAGGACGTATACGGTCGCCGCGATACCGGCCAAAAAGGCGAGCAGTGTTTGTGTGTCCACAGCCCCTCACTTCTTTGCCGGGCCCAGCAGTGGCGCCACCAAGTCGGCGTAAGTCTTCGCCACTTCGATTTTCGATTCGATGCACTGAGTGGTTTCGTCAACTGTGCTCACCATCCGCTCAAGAAGCTCGGGAATGTGATCGAAAGCCTCCAGTCGAAGCCAACGCGGGGCGTCGTTAAAAAGCCATTCCTCATTCTCGTCAGCGCCGGACGAACTATGGCCTTGCATGACGCTGCATGCCAGTCCCCACTTCGTGCCAACCTTCGCATAGCCGACAAATCGTTCCCAGTAGTTGCCGTATTCGTCGCTGGAGTGGTGAAACGCGTGCCAGACGGGAACGCCAATACTCAGCGTCTTCAAGGCAGCATCGAGTGGTGCGATCTCCGTTGCGAGATCGTTCGACACCGCATTTAACCGAGCGGTGGATAGGGCCAAGCGCTGAAGGGATTCAGAAACACGCAGAGACGAAGGGACTTGCTGAACTGTCTTAACCATGTATGCTCCACGGCCTTTCGGACCGCAAAAACGCCCTTCCGGGCTCTCTAATCAAACGCACCGCCTTCCGACGATGAGGATGGCCTTCGGAATTCCACCGCCGCCAGCTTCAGCCAGCATTGGACGTCCTCCGCGTCAAGTAGCCGACTCCGTCCCGTCAACGCAGGTTCGGCGTTTCACAGCCAGAGTGCTTCCTGCGGCGTGGCGTCAACGGCCTGGCCGACGCGGTCAAGGTCACTCTCGGTCCCAAGGGC
>CAZFQH010000356.1:0-4785 GCA_964520805.1 uncultured Acidobacteriota bacterium
GCGCGATCCGCCGCGAGCAAAGCCTCCCACCCGGCCGCGAGATCCGTGGGCGCGCAGATTCTCGGCATGGGCGAGTTGTTCACCGGGCCCTACTTCGCCCTCGGCCGCGATCCGATCTGGTTTGGCCTCGCCGAAGACGCCCTTGCCGGGCCGACCGTCTCCACGCTTCGCCAGGTCGCGCGTGACACCGGACTCATCCTCGTGGCCCCGATTTTCGAGCTCGACTCGCGATCGGCGCGGCGTTTCAACACCGCGGTCGTCATCGCCGAGACGGGCGATATCCTCGGCCGCTATCGCAAGACGCACATCCCCGTGGGCGAGAACGAGCAGGCCGCGTTCTGCGAGACCTTCTATTACGACCGGAGCGACGGCGATCTCGGAACCTGGCCGCGGAACATCTCTCGCAATCGATTCTTCCCGGTGTTCGAGACGCGCCTCGTGCGTCTTGGCGTCGCCATCTGCTACGACCGGCATTTCGAAGGCGTGATGAGCGCGCTCGCGGAGAATGGGGCTGAACTGGTGATGTCTCCCGCGGTTACGTTCGGTGAGAAATCGCGCCGGATGTGGGATCTCGAATTCCCGGTCGACGCGGCGCGCCACAACCTCTTCATCGGCGGCTCCAACCGTCGCGGCATTGAGCCGCCGTGGACGCAGGAGTACTTCGGAGCGAGCTATTTCGCCGGACCCAATGGCGTGGTTCCGAACGTGACGTCGCCGAGGGCGGAGCTCGTGATCGCCGACCTCGACCTCGATGTCCTGCGCGGCCCGGACCCGTCGGGCTGGAACCTGGCCCGGGACCGCCGAACGTCGATCTACACGGGAAGGGATGAATAATCCTCATTCGACCGTCGAGGGCCCAGGAGAAGACAGAGTCATTGCGAGTTTCAGCACGGACTACGGGCCAAGCTGCGCCCTGGCCCGCGGCCAGGCGGGCGTTCTAGCAGTGGCTTCCCTCGGCCTTCATGGCCGCCCTGCGAGATCGGAACGGCCGGGCACCCACAAGGCCCGCGGCACCCCAACAGCGGACGAGTTCAGGGTGGGTGCCCCTACGCTTCGGGGGAAGAGCCCCGCCCCCCATGGCCCTGGGCCAGCGCGAAGCCTGCCCTTGGGGCAGCGCGAAGCCCGCCCTTGGGGCGCGCAGTTCGTGCGGGGCTCGCAATGACGGCGCGGGACGGGCACCGCGCCGTCAACGGCTTCAGTCCACTCGCGCCGTCTGCTGAACGACTTCGAGCAGGACATTTGCGCCCGCGATGAGCTGGGCGGGTTCCGTGAACTCGCGGATGTTGTGGGAGATCCCGCCCTGGCTCGGGACGAAGATCATTCCGGTGGGGCAGTGGGGCGCGAACATCTGGGCATCGTGGCCGGCACCCGACGGCATGCGACGCACGCTCAACCCCTGGGACCGGGCGGTCTGCTCGACGCGATCGATCATCTCCGGAGCGAAGTCCACCGGCTCGAAGCGAGCGAGGGTTCGTCGCGTCGCCTGAACGCCTTCGGCCTTTGCGGTCTCATCGACGAAGTCGAACGCCGCCTTCTCGGCTTTCTGGAGGGTGGCTTCGTCCGTGTTGCGCAGGTCGAGCGTCATCACCACGTGATTGGGGATGACGTTCACGAGGTTCGGCGCGAAGGTGACGTGACCAACGGTGGCCACCTGCGAGCCGCCGTACTCGCGGGACAGACGGCGAAGGAAGCAGGCGATTTCGGCCGCGACGTAGCCCGCGTCCACGCGCATCGACATCGGCGTCGTGCCGGCGTGGTTCGACACGCCCCGCAGTGTCACCTCGGTCCACGAGATGCCCTGGACGCCCGTGACCGCACCGATCTCGAGGCCCTCTCGCTCCAGGACCGGGCCCTGCTCGATGTGCAGTTCGAAATACGCGGCCGCCCGTAGCGTGCCCACAGGCGTCTCGCCCGCGTAGCCGATGCGGTTCAGTTCATCGCCGACGGTCGCGCCGTCGATGCCCTTCGTGCCGAGTGCCGTCTCGAGGGACAGCGCGCCCTGATGAACCGCGCTACCCATCATGTCGGGCGCGAAGCGCGAGCCCTCCTCGTTGGTGAAGAACGCGACCGCGATCGGATGCCCGGTCACGACCTTCGCGTCATTGAGGGTCTCGATCACCTCGAGTCCGGCGAGCACGCCGAGGTTGCCGTCGTATTTGCCGCCGGTCCGCACCGTGTCGATGTGCGAGCCGATGATCACCGGCTTTGAATGCGACGTTCCTACCCGCGTTCCGACCACGTTGCCGATCCGGTCAATGGTGACCGAGAGTCCGAGTTCGCGCATCCAGCGCACCACCAGGTCGCGACCGGCACGGTCTTCGTCGGTGAGGGCGAGGCGGCACACGCCGCCGCCGTCGATCGCGCCGACCTGGGCGAGCGCCATCAACCGCCGCATCAGGCGGTCGCCATTGATTCGCAGGGGAGTTGAAGTCATGCCGAGGCCTCCTTGGGATTCATCGCATTCATGTAGTTCACCGAGGTACTGTCGAAGACCGCGGCCTGGATCCACAGGAGGATGTGCAGATGGGTGAGGTCGATCTCGCGGTCCGCCTTGCCCGTGATCGTCGCGACGGGGTTGTTGGGCACGAGGGTCACATCGAAACCCGGACCGCGGAAATGGAACCGGTCGCCCAGGGCCTCGACGCTGAGATCGTGACCATCGATCCGCCCCAGCAGACGGCGCCGGTCCGGGCCTGGAGAATCCATGGCAAAGCCATCCAGCTTCGCGAAGTGACGCCAGTCGGCGGCGGTGCCGAAGAAGCGCGGCTTGATCACGTAGGGACCGCCGTCTTCCGGGCAGAAGATGTCGCAGTTACCACATTCATTGCAGAAATCCGCGAAGTTCGCGTACTGAAGTTTTTTCGCGATCTTGAGTGTGCCCTCGGTGCGCGCGACCCAGGCCCCGCCTTCGTGCCGGATTTTGACGATGGGTTGTTCGACCGCGGGCAGGACGAACGTGAAGTTCGCATCGTTTGGGCACACCGGGACGCATTTCGAACAGGTGACGCAGTCGAAGAGGGTGAGATGGCTGCCCAGCTTCCGCGGCGGCTTGCTGTTCTCCGAATGCGCGTAGCGCTGGTCGAGGGTGGCGCGGGGTACGTGATGCTCGGTGTTGTGGACCGCGGTCGCGGCGGCCCAGGCCTCGATGTGCTCGACCCCCGCGGCGGCGGTGAGGTCGCCGCCGTTCATGAGGGCGGCCGCGCAGCGGACCCGTCTCTCGTGGTCCAGGCCGCCGACATCGGCGAGGCCGGCCGCGCCGAGACCGAACGCGCGGATCACGTACTCAGGGATCGTCCGGGCGCCGAGCTCGGTCATGCGTGTGAGAAGCGGCTCAAAGTAGCGACCGGCGCGGGCATATCCGCCGGGCTGCAGCAGATCGCTGCACACCGTCACCGGGGTCAGGCCGAGGGCCACGCTGTCGGCGAAGTTAGAGCGATCGACCCCGGCCGAGAAGGAGATGGGGAAGCGCGGGCCAAAGATCCGGCGGAATTCCTGCACGAGATTCAGGGCCAGGACGTGGAGCGGCGGACCCGACAGGTACATCTCCTTCTCGCTCGGCGGGAAGAAGTCGCGACGGTTCTCCACGATAAGGGTGTTGGTGAATTTGACTCCGAACGATCGTCCGAGCCCTTTCGCCTTCTCCCCCAGGCGGCCGACGAAACCCTCCATCTGCTCCCACCGCGCGTCGCGTTCGAAGGCGCTGTCGGGAACGTGGATGTCGCGGTAGCCCATCGTGTCGTGGAGCAGTTCGCGCACCCGCGTGGGTCCGAGCAGCATGGGATTGAGTTTTACGTTGCAGTGAAGGTGATTGTGCTCGATCAGGAACGCGAGGATCCTCTCGATCTCGTCGGGGGGGCAGCCGTGGAAGGTGGAGAGGGTCAGCGTGTTGGAGAGCCTCGTCTCAAAGTCGAGGTCGCGATACCAGGAATACTCGGCGGGGATTTCCGCGCGCAAGCGGTCCACGATCGCGGTCGCGTCCTGAAGACCGGCGATGAAGGCCTGGACCTGCGTACTCTTGATCCCTTCAAGGTCGTAGCCCACGCTCATGTCGTAGATCACGCGGTCGAAGCCGGGCGCGAGCGTGAGCCGCCCGCTCTCCTTGAGGATCCTGATGAGCATCGCGCCCTTGACATACTCCTCAAGACTCTGTTCGAGGGGCAGTTCCTGGCTCCACTCGACGTTGTAACCCACGGTCTGCATGTCGATGCACGGGCGCGGAATCTGGAGGTCGTCCTTGACCTGCACCGTCTTGAGTTCCATGACCCGGCACCCGGAGAGCCACGACAAAACCAGGTTTTGCGCCATCTGAGTCTGCGGTCCCGCGGCCGGTCCGAGGGGCGAGGAGGGCGCGTGGTCGTGGAACCGGATGGACAGATCCCGGTCGGAGCGGCCGTAGAAGCCCTGGTTGGCGGGCAGGTCGAAGACCGAGTTCCGCTCGTCGAGTTCGCGCATCGCGCGCCGGACAAGCGCAGCGAACGGGTAGGGGCGGAGTTCGGCCATGGTCCTCGAACCGATGTTACGCCCCGAGGCATCCGGGGCGCCTCGACGGTCCGGTCGCCATCACATCGAGGGAAACGCCCCGTCTCGTAGGCGCGGTCGGAACCGGCGCCTGGTCAGCGCCGAAGCGACGAGGTGCCGCACCCACCCGCGGCATCGAGTCGCCGGGCCAGGTATCGCAACGTCAGAAGCGCCGTCGGCCGGGTCGCCGGCGATTTCATAGACTTTCGGCCCCGTGTTCATGTGCGGTCCCGAACGGTGACCCATGGTCCCTTCCCGAGCGGCCAG
>CAZFQH010000357.1:0-4774 GCA_964520805.1 uncultured Acidobacteriota bacterium
GATCGCCCCTGGTAGAGCGAAGGAGAGGTTGTACTCCATGGCGACGCCAAAGCCGTTTTGGAGGACCAGCATCACCCAGGCGACGACGAGGGCCATGGCGAGCGGCCAGAGAATGACCCGTTTCGCGACCGCCGGCTCGATCCGAAGATGGGCGGCGAGCAGGAAGACCACGATCGAGTATGAGGTCATCGCCATGGCTCGGAGTCCCAGCGGTGAGGGCTCCAGAGCGAAGGCGAGCCAACCCGCCCCGCAGAAGAGAGCGCTTGCCGCGATCAAGCGATGATCGGGACTTCGGAAGGAACGGGATCCCACCGCCCAAAGGACCAAAAGCCCGAACGCCGCGTCGAAGACGCTGAGCGTCTTCCATCCCAGGGCCAACGGGATGGCGATCGAGGGGAAGAGTCCGGCGAGACTGGCCAGAAAGAGCGGCGGCACCGAGGGCACTTTATACGGGCGGCTCCGGGCTTTTGTCGGGTCGTTGCGGTTTGGCCAACGGAGGCTGCTAGCTCATATGCACTATTGCCGGGTTGGGGACCGGGACCTATTTTCGACCAATGAAGACCGTTGAGACCGACGTCCTCATCGTGGGGGGCGGCATCGCAGGTTCGGCTCTGGCCTGCGCGCTACGAGACAGCGGCTACTG
Source organism: uncultured Acidobacteriota bacterium (assembly GCA_964520805.1). Taxonomy (GTDB): domain Bacteria; phylum Acidobacteriota; class Vicinamibacteria; order Fen-336; family JAGNNV01; genus JAGNNV01. The sequence continues at coordinate 644 of CAZFQH010000357.1, forward strand.
GGTGGTTCTGGTGGAACCGCGGAAAGGACGTCTCGACACTGCACGTGGGGATCACCTGCAGCCTTGTACGGTTGATGCCCTGGCCCGCTGGGGCGTTCTCGACCGCTTTCTGGAACGGGGTGCAGGAAGGCGAATCGGGCATGAGTTCCGCAGCGAACGCGGCGAGACCCTGCTGAAGGCCGACTATTCCGAACTGCCCATTCCCCATCCCTACTTCCTCGTCTACCACCACGATCTGATCGCAGAGACGTTCCTCGACATCGCTAGCGAGGGTTCGAACTTCGACCTGTTCCGGCCCGCGGTGGTGCGGGAGTTCAAGGTCGTAGACGGTCGCGTCCGCTCCGTGAAGATCCGGTTCGACGACGAGGAAGTCCAGATCAAGCCAAACATCGTGGTGGGCGCGGACGGGTCGAATTCCGTGGTCCGCTCGACCCTCGGTTTCGCCACCTTCGAGCACCCCTACCGGTACCCGATGGTCGCCCTCTTCGGCAAGCGCCCACCCCGGCAGCGTCCCGAGAACTACCTCCTCCGGTACTCGGGGCCCGAGGGTGTGCTCGTGATCCAGCAGCGGATGGACGAGCAGGTGAAAGTGACACTTCCCATCGGCAACGAGGGAATCGCCTGGTGGAAGAAGTCGACGGTGGCCGAGCGAACCTGCGTGCTGGCCAGACGGGCCGACATGCTGAAGGGCTTCGAATCCGAGATCGGCGGCCTCTACCCGGTGAAGATGATCCACGCCATCGACTACGTGAGCGGGAATGTGGTGCTCGTGGGCGATGCCGCTCATTCGATTCATCCTGCCCGCGGGCAGGGCCTGAACCTGGGCATCACCAGTCTGCCTTGCCTGATCGGATGTCTGCCTTCGGTCGCGGACGTCTCGAGCAGCGAAAAAGTGCGACAGGCCCTGCTCCAGTATCAGCGCCTCCAAAAGCCGCTCTTCGATCGGATCATCGCTCGCAATCACCATGCGGCCCTCGAGATGGAAATGGCCGCCGATGACAATCGCGCCGAATTCCTCGTTCGGCATAACCAGCACATTCGAGAGATCGCGGCCCGGCCGGAGTTGCGGCGCATGCATCTTCTCGAAGCGACGGGGTACCCCTTCGGGGCGCCCACTGAATCCGAACCTGACTACCTAGCCTAGCGGCTAGACCATCTCCGTCTTCCACAGGTCGTGGAGGTGGATGACGCCTTCGACACGGCGGTTGGAGTCGATCACCACCAGGGCGGTGATCTTGTTCGTCTCCATCATGTCGAGGGCCCGGGTCGCGATCTCCCTTGGCGCAATAGTGTGAGGAGTGCGCGTCATGCCCTGCTCCGCGGGAAGCTCCAGGGCCTCGGCGCCGAAACGCTCCATCAGACGTCGCAGGTCGCCGTCTGAAATGACCCCCATAAGAAGACCCGCGTCGTCGGTCACCGTCGTCATTCCGAGCCGCTTCTTCGTCATTTCGAACAGGACGCCCTTCAGTGGCGTGTGCGGCCCAACGCGGGGTGTGTCGTCGCCCTTGTGCATCATGTCTTCGACGCGCAGCAGTTTGCGCCCGAGCCGACCGCCGGGGTGAAGGTCCGCAAACTCCTCCACGGTGAAGCCCCGCTTCTCCGTAAGCACCATGGCGAGGGCATCGCCCATCGCAAGGGCCGCGGTGGTCGACGCGGTGGGGGCGAGGCGCAGCGGGCACGCTTCTTCGCGGATCGACACGTCGAGATGAATCTCCGAGGCCAGGGCGATCGCCGAGTCGGGGCGGCCGGTCAGCGAGATCACGGGCACGCCGATGCGCTTGAGGGTCGGCAGCAAGGCCACGATCTCTTCGGTTTCACCGCTGTAGGAGATGGCTATGACAACGTCGCCCTTGACGATCCGCCCCAGGTCTCCGTGGATCGCCTCGGCAGGATGTAGGAACAACGAGGGGGTGCCGGTGGAGGAGAGGGTGGCCGAGAGTTTCTGCGCGATGAATCCGCTCTTGCCCATGCCGGTGGTGACCACCCGGCCCGTGCAGCTGAACAACAATTCGATGGCATGGTCGAAAGACTCGCCGACTTTGGGGATGAGATCGCGGATGGCGTCCGCTTCGATCTGGAGGACCTTCAGCGCGGTTTCGTAAGCCACGCTTAGGAACGCTCCGATGCGAGGGCGTGGACCTTCTGGAGGTGAGTGAGGAAGCGCTTCATGCGATCCAGCCGGTAGGCGTTTGGACCATCGGAGAGCGCTTTGTCGGGGTTCTCGTGGGTTTCCATGAAGACGCCGTGCACGCCCGCCGCCACTCCCGAAGGCCCCAGGGTGTCGATGAAGTGTGCTTCGCCTCCAGAGCGATCGCCAAGGCCGCCCGGTCGTTGGACCGAGTGCGTGATGTCGAAAATCACCGGATACCCGAAACCGCGGAGGACCGGGAACGACCGCATGTCCACCACCAGCGTGTTGTAGCCAAACGAAGCCCCGCGTTCGGTCACCATGAGATTTGGGTTTCCGGTGGTGGCGGCCTTCGCCATGACCCCCTTCATGTCCCAGGGGGCCATGAACTGGCCTTTCTTGATGTTCACGGCGCGGCGCGAACGCTCGGCTTCGAGCACCAGATCGGTCTGGCGGCAGAGGAAGGCCGGGATTTGGAGGACATCGGCCACCATCGCGGCGGGTCCGACGTGCGAGGTTTCGTGAACATCGGTCAGGATCGGGACGCCCACCTTGGCCTTCACGGTGGCCAGAATATCGAGGCCGCGCTCGATGCCTACGCCCCGGTACGAGCCGATCGACGACCGGTTCGCCTTGTCGTAGCTGGCCTTGAAGATGAACGGGATGCCCAGTTCGTCGGTGATTTCTTTGAGCCTCCGCGCGATCTTGAGGGGATGGGCGGGTGTCTCGATCACGCAGGGGCCGCCGATGAGGAAAAGAGGCCCGCCCCCGATCTTCAGCGAGCCAACTCTGATGGCCCGGGTCGCGGGCGCGCTCACGCGGAAACGCTCGCGGCGGAAACGGCGACTTTCGCCTGATCGCTCTTCTGCCGGGCCAGGGACGCGGCCACGAATCCTGAGAAAAGGGGATGGGGTTGCCACGGGCGTGACTTGAACTCAGGGTGGTACTGCACCGCGATGAAGTAGGGATGATTCCTGATCTCGGCGATCTCGGCGAACTTGCCATCGGGGGTTTTGCCCGAGATCGTCATTCCCGCGGCGGCGAGCCGAGCCATGTACTCCTGGTTGAACTCGTATCGATGGCGGTGCCGTTCGCGAATCTCCCGAGCCCCGTAAACGCGGTGGGCGAGCGAGTCTTCGTCGAGTTCACAGGTGTAAGAACCAAGACGCATGGTGCCTCCCATGGCCTCGACGCCGAGAAGATCCTGGAGCTTGTAGATCACGCGGTCGGCCGCACTTTCGTTGACTTCGGTGGAATCGGCGCCCGCGATGCCACACACATTCCGGGCGTACTCGACCACCGCCCACTGGAAGCCGTAGCAGATACCGAAAAAGGGAGTGCCGGATTCGCGGGCGTACTGCGCCGCCATGATCATGCCCCCGGTGCCGCGCGCGCCGAAGCCGCCGGGAACGAGGATCCCGGACACTCCCTTGAGGAGCGAGGGGCCCTTCGCTTCGAGTTCTTCCGATTCGACCCATCGCCGAACCAGCTTGACGCCGTTGGCGAGCGCCCCATGGGTCAGCGCCTCGTTCAGGCTCTTGTACGAGTCTTCATACGAAACGTACTTTCCAATGATCGCGATTTCGACCTCGGCCTTCGGGTTCTTGATCGTCCCCACGATCCTTTCCCAATGGGCGAGGTCGCAGCCGGGCGAAGAAAGGCCCAGGGTCTTCAGGATGAAGGTGTCGAGGCCCTGAGACTTGAGGTGGAGAGGGACTTCGTAGATCGTGGCCACATCCTGCGCGGAGATCACCGCTTCCTCGGGCACGTCGCAAAAGAGCGCTAGTTTGGCCTTGATGTCCGCGGGCAGATCCACCTCGGTGCGGCAGAGCAGGGCCTGGGGCTGAATGCCGATGCCGCGGAGTTCGTGGACCGAGTGCTGGGTGGGCTTGGTCTTCAATTCCTGCGCGGTCTTGATGAAGGGCACCAGGGCGAGGTGCACGAACATTGCGTTATCGCGGCCCACATCACGCCGGAACTGGCGGATGGCCTCGAGGAAAGGC
>CAZFQH010000358.1:0-4764 GCA_964520805.1 uncultured Acidobacteriota bacterium
ACAACCTCGCGGAGCAACTGAAGCGGCAAGGGCTCAAGGCCTCGGTCCTTTCACTCGGCGTCCTGATCCGGGCGACCTCCGCGGGTCGCAAGGATCAGTTTCTGTGTGGCCGGCTCTTTCAAGACGTCCACGTGGTGTGGGCGCGCGACGAAGCCGCTGCGCGCGCGGTCGAGGGGGCCATCGAATCCGCCAGGCGGCTGACCCTCGACTGGGTGGCGCCCGACCTGCCCGCCACGTTCACGCCCGCCGAATACGTCCGCCAGCTCTTTCGGACTTCTTTTCGTTTTGAGGTGCGCCCCGAAACCGGCGGGCGGGCCGACGCTCTCTCGTCGGCTCAATCGCCGCACCTCGTTCCCATCTTCGAACCGGTCCTGCGCACCCTCGCTTCGGAGGGATCGCTCCGCGTCGTCCACGAGGGCACGTACGCCCTGGCGAGGCCTGGGACTCGTTCCCTTGCTCGCCGCCGCCGCGTCTTCATGGAGTGGTCGCGGGTCAGAGCTACGGCGCGCTGGCCCAAACACGCAGTAACCTTCGACGGCTGGCTCGACTACATCGTCCGAAAAGCCGAACGACACTCGGGCGAAACGATCGTCCTCACGCGCCTGGAGCGTCGATTCCCATTCCTCTTTCTGTGGCCGCGGGTCCTGCGGTTCCTGGCCAGGCAACGGGGGAGAGGTCGACAGGTATAAGGTGAAGGAGGACTGATGCATACCCCGCTGCGCAACACGTTGGTCGTATTTGCCATCGCCATGGCGTCGATGTTCGTGTACGCGGCGGTGGGCCGTAAGCAGGATCAGGATGCGAAGGACAAGGGAACCCAGTTCCTGATGGGCCTCGGCAACTTCCTGGTCCACTGGTTCATGTGGGCAATCGGGCCCATCGAGCGGCTCAGTCTCGCTCTCCGGCTGACCCCGGATTTCTTTAATTGGCTGGGCCTCGCCTTGGGCGCCGTTGCGGGGGTCCTCTTCGCCTTCGGCCGGCTCGGATGGGGCGGGGTCGTCATGCTGCTCGGTGGGATCTGCGACGTCATGGACGGTCGCATCGCCCGACACCTGAAGCTCGCTTCGTCCTACGGCGCGTTTATCGATTCCACGCTCGATCGGTTCGTCGAGGTCTTCGCCTTTCTGGGCCTCGTCCATTTCCTGCGCGACAGTCCCTGGGGTCCGCTCCTCGCCACGGCCGCGATCACAGGGTCGCTCCTGGTGAGCTACACCCGAGCCCGCGGTGAATCGCAGGGAGTCCTCTGCAAGGAAGGCCTCATGCAGCGGGCCGAGCGAATCGCCTTGCTGGTGTTCGCGGTCTTCTTCGATGGCCCGATTGCCCTGTCGCTTGGATGGCCGCAGGGCACCGTGGTGATGTTCGTTCTCGCGGTCATTGCCCTCGGCACTTTCGCGACGGCGTTCCATCGCACCTTATGGATCGGGACCAGGCTGCGCGAGCGCGACCGGGAGAAACAAGCGGCGCGATGAAATCGGTCTCCATCGTGATCCGAGAGGACGCGATGGTTCCATTCGATCGCTGGCTTGCGACCGCTCTGGCCAAAGCCCTCGGACAGTCCGTGCCGCGGGGTCTCACCCGGAGAGCCATCGTGGGAGGCCAGGTCGCCGTGGGTGGCCGGATCGTTAGGGACCCGGGGGTGGTTCTTCGTCGTGGACCCTCGGTTTTCGTTCGCCGCCTCGACTGGATACCTGCGATCACCGCCGCCAACCCGCTGCGCGTCCTCTACGAGGACGAATGGCTTATCGTCGTCGACAAAGAGTGCGGCCTGCCCACCCACGAAACGAAGGACCCTCGACGGCCAAGCCTTACGGAACTGGTCGAGCGCCATGTCGGCCGTCGGGTCTTCGTCCACCACCGGCTCGATGCCGGGACGTCGGGAGTGGTCCTGTTCGCGAAGGCCGCGGCCGCCAACCCGGCACTTGCAGAAAGCTTCGCAGAAAGGGAAGTCTTCAAGTCTTATCTCGCAGTCGTCCGGCGTCCGGCCATCGAGTGGCCGAACCACCTCGATATCGACAATCCGATTGAGATCCTGAAGAACGGAACCGTGCGATCGAGCTCGAAGGGCCTCGCAGCACTCACTCGAGTACGCGTGATCGACCGCCACATCGACCGGATGCTGGTTGAGGCGAAGCCGGTGACCGGCCGGAAGCACCAGATTCGAGTCCACCTCGCCTCAATGGGAGCACCCATCCTCGGAGATACGCGATACGGAGGCCCGCCCGCACCACGGCTCATGCTTCATGCCGAGGGGCTGAGACTCGATCACCCGGTCACGAGGTCACCTCTCGCCGTTGTGAGTCCGCGGCCTGCGGGGTTCGTCCTTTCCAGAGTGCGGGAAGCCCTCAGTCGCTTAGCGCAACCACGCCCGCGCGAAGCAGGTCGACACTCAGCGAGAGAAGTTCACGCGAAGCCGCGACCCGACGACCCGCGTCCGTCACAGGTTTCCCGCAAAGAAACGAGGCGGCGAAAGCCTGGGCCGGCGGCAAGACGCGGCTCTCGCCATTGACGAAGAGTGCGGCACGTCCTCCTTCGAGTTTCGCCCAGGCTAACCGTGCGGCCGAGACCGGTCGGACGCCCCCCCCGCCGCTCAGGCGGCGGGCCACTGAGGTGGGTGTGGCCGGGGCCGGCGGGCCCCCTTGTCCACCCGCAGTAACCGCCTCCCCCGCAGCGAGCGCCCACGCATCCGACTCCGGTTTCGGGACTTCCTGCAGCAGGAAGCTCCGCAGAGCGGTCAGGTCGGAGGCACACAGCTCGCCCGGGTCACCCACGGCGGCCCTTCCTGGGTCCGCGAAAAGTGTCGGCACCTCCCGCGCTATCGCGCGCGCAAGGACCGTGGAGAGAATGTCGGCCGAGGACGGCGCCCGAAACCCGACCGAATAGGTGAGTGCGATGTCTCTATCGCTCGCAACCGTCACCCCGCGGTGACCCACGCCGGGCGGCACGTAGAGCATGTCCCCAGGATCGAGAATCCAGGAGTCCTCGGGGTGGAATTGCTTCAAAATACGGAGGTCGAGCCCCGACCGGTAGTCGGCCACCGCCCCTCGATCCACCTCCCAACGCCGCCGACCCTGGCCCTGAATGAGGAACACGTCGTAGCTGTCGATGTGAGCGTCCACGGTCCCGTGAATCGGCGCGAGGCTGACCATCACATCGTCCATACGCCATCGGGGCAGAAAAGAGAACGGGGCGGCAAAGGCGGCAATCTCCTCGGAGTGCCGGTCCATGGACTCGACCAGAAGTGTCCAATGCGAACGAGGCAGGCACCTCAAAACCCCAGGCTTCTGCGGACCTCGTGTGACCTGCCATGGTTTCTTACCGCCGCGTTGCATTACCAGGCGAGAATTCACCTGGGGCTCACAAGCGAGCCCTGCGAGTTCGTCTGGGCTAAGCGGATCCCGGAGCCCCGGAAAGGCTCCGCGGACGACCAGTGGTTCTTTCTGCCAAGAGGTCTTCAGAAACCGGGCAACCGACAGTTTTCCCAGAACCGATTTCGCAGCGCGAACCATGATGAGGCTAGACCCTATCGCAGGTTGGCCGCGATCAACTCCGGATCGCAGTGATGCAGGAGCCACAGGTCCGCGGCACGGATGGCCTCGCGCCAGCGATCCACCGCTGCCCCCGCGCCCTCATGGGCAGAGGCGAAAAAGAACACTGAATCCAGGCAGACCCTTAGATAGGCGATGACCGTGGCCAGATCATCGGCCTGGAACAGAATCCAGCCCCCGATCAAGCGAGCGGCCAGATAGCGCCGCAAAGCGATGTCGATGTCGGGTCTGATCTCCGGGACGGATCCCGTGAATGCCGGCAGCGGCGGTAGGTTCGCAGCTTCTGTGGGGGTTGAGGCGAGAAGCAGCGGCCGAGGGTCAGTGACGGCACGCCGGTGAATGGGATCAGTGGAGGCCTGACGGAATGAACTCGCCACGAAGGCCGGCACCAGTCCCTGCGCGGGGGTCCATCCTCGGATCCGATGAACCGCGCTCTCGATCTGGTCGAGCGCGGTCCGAACTCCTGAGGTCCCGGACAGCACGGCCACTGAGGAGTTCTCGAAGGCCCGCAAGCCGTCGAAGCCCAAAAGGACTCCAGGCCGAAGCAGCGGGGAATACCCTCCCGAGGCTTCCAGGCCCTCAATCGGCCAGTCTGACGGAAACGCCGGAGGGTCCTCCACAAGCCCAAACTCGGTTGCCTCGCGGAACAGGAGTCCGGCGGCGGTCGGACAATAGTGCGACAAGCTGACCGAGACCTGGGCGGGTTCGAGAACTGCAACTCGGGGGAAACTGCCGGCAGGCCGAAGCCAGGGATTTCTGGCCAAGCGTCCGGTGGAGGGCGCAGTCTCCGCGTTCCTTGTCCCGAAACCAGCACGTTCCTGAATCGTCCAGACGAAAGGCCGACGTGCAGTTCGCCGGCGGATCGGTCATTAGGGCGAAACCGTCGGCTCCATTCGGGAGGGCCGGAGTTCCTGTACGGAGACGTTGTTTCAGGAGAAGCTCGATCGGTGTCTCGATCGCGATCTCCCAGCCAGAAGAACAGCAAACACCGGTGTTCTGGCAGCGGTAGTCCGCATGGAAGGACAAGGCGCGCACGACCCGTCTCTTCGCCCCTTCACGATCCATATAACTTTACATAATATATCTTATCGGACACATCGGAATCCCGACGACTGTCGATGTGGTCTGATCGTGGCTTGACGTGGTTGCTCAGAGGGGTCGAACCACAGTCGTGGAACCAAGACCTGGTTTGAGTCGCTCGAAGCATGTCGGACCCGAC
>CAZFQH010000359.1:0-4754 GCA_964520805.1 uncultured Acidobacteriota bacterium
AGTGGCCATTTCCACCGCCCCGGACTTGAACTCCGGGCTGAATCTTCGTCTTGTTCGAGGGCGAGTGGTACCTCGCGGCCCGGCCGGCGCTGACCGACGCCGAACGGCGCGTGGTGTGGCTGTCGGTGCAGCCGTTCGCCCGCCGGCTCGCCGACCTCGCCGAGCGCCACGTCGCGATCCGGATCCTGCCGATCGACGTGCGCGCGACCGACGTCGGGCTGTTCGAGGACGCCGCGGGCGAGCGCGCCGACGATCACCGCAGCTACGACGCGATCTCCGGCGTCGCGACCCATGGCGGCGCGATCGCGAAGATCGAGGAGCTGCTCGACGTCGGCGAGCACGGCTTGACCTTCGCACACGAGCTCGCGCACCTCGTGTTCTTTCACCTCGCCGAGCGCGAGGCCGAGCCCCTCCTGCACCTGTACGAGCGCGCGATCGAGCTCGGCTACGCGAACACCGAGTACGCGCTGTCGAACCCCGACGAGTTCTTCGCGGTGTCGTACGCCGACTACCTGCGTCACCGCCACGAGCTCCCCGGTGTGCCGCTCGACGACGACGACGGAATCCAGCACGACCTCCGCGTCTACTTCGACCAGCTCGCTACGGCGTGATCAGCGACATCAGGTGGCGTCGGTCCGCCGCAGCCCAACCGATCCAGCCATGCTCACGGAAGGTAGACAGCAGGACAGGACCACAGCGGGGCACACTATCGTGAAGCGCCCGTCCTTGCCCGGAGGGAAGCGCCCTCCCTGACTGCCCTGGCCTTAGGGGGCGGCGCGGCTCAGACCGCTGACCATGCTGATGGCATTCACGAGGTCACGGGTTCGATCCCGTCAGCTCCACCAACTCAGACAACAACTTAGCGGCAGAGCGAATCGGCCGGAGCGCCGATTTGTCCATTTCTTGTCCATCCTGGCCGGATCTTCCGAGCTACTTAGCAGCCCGTGGTGAAGCCCACCGCGCGGCCGGGGCGGCGAGCCGTGGTCAGTCGGCTTGAAGCGCATCTGCCGGCTTAATCGAAGCAGCTCGGTTCGCCGGAATCGCGCTGGACGGCACCGTCACGACAAGCAGCGTCAGGCTGACGGCGACGAGCACGACTACGGGCTCCCGCTCAAAGCCCACCCCTCACGGCCAGGGCGCGATGTGATGAGGCCGGCGTTACTCCTTCAGCTTATTTTAAGTATCGTGCTACTGTCTGCCTGCAACTATGGTTTTCTTGAAGGACGGTGGGCACATCCCGACCAAGTCACGTAAGACGCTTCGGAAGCGGCTCGTGGAGATCGCAGCCGGCCAGAATGGGTATTTCTCGGCCAGCCAGGCCCTGCACGCCGGCTACTCCTATCCCGCGCAGCACTATCACTCTGTCGAAGGGAACTGGCTTCGGGTCGGCCGCGGCATCTACCGGTTTCCCGAATGGCCGTCGAGTCCGCACGAGGACCTGGTCCGTTGGACGCTGTGGAGCGGTCAACAGGCGGTCGTGTCTCACGAAACCGCGCTCTCCGTTCACGACCTCGGAGACGTGAATCCGGAGAAGGTTCACCTCACTGTGCCCGCGGGCTTCCGCGCCAAGGCCACCGCCGTCGTCCTGCATCGCGGAGTCGTGCCTTCGAACGAGATGCAGGAGCATTCCGGTTTCTGGGTGACCACGCCCCTGCGTTCGTTGGTCGACGTGGCGTCCGGCTCGCTCGACCTCGATCACGTCGCCACAGCCGCCCGGGAAGCCCTCGCGCGAGGCCTCGTCACCGCTCGCCGACTCCGAGACAGAGCGGATGAGGCAGGCGATCGGCCGGCGCTTCGCATCGAGCGAACTCTCGCGATGATCGAAAGCAGTTTGGCCTCGACATCGCCAACCCCTGGCCGCGCGCGCCCGCGCACCAGCCGTTGACGTACGAGACAGCGGCGGGCCTCCGACAGGCGATCGACGCGCGGCTGAATGAGCGCGCCAAGTCGGAGCACGTCGAGGTCAACCGCCTGAGGCGCGCGCTCGTGTTCGAACGCGTCATGGCTCGGCTCGATGCCGGCGAGCCTGGCGAGTGGGTCGTGAAGGGAGGCATGGTCCTCGAGTGGCGCCTCGGCGGCAAGGCGAGAGCCACGCGCGACCTCGATCTGGTGCGACGCGGCCAGGCGCTTGCTGGCCCCGATCTGCGGGACCGTTTGATCGACCTTCTCGGCGTGGACGCTGCGGACGATCGCTTCACCTTCGAGATGGGCCCGCCACAGGCACTCGACGTCGGCTTTCGCTTCAACCTGGTGACTCGGCTCGCGGGCAAGGTCTTCGCCTCCGTCCGTCTCGATGTCGCCGCGCGCGGCGACGAGCTGCTGGCGACCGAGACGCTCCAGGTACCGGGCGCGCTCCCGGCCTTCGATCGGCTGCCGCCGCCGCAGGTAGAGGTCGCCTCCGCTGCGCAGCACTTCGCAGAGAAGCTGCACGCCCTGACCCGTGAGCATGGCGAGCGCCCGAACACGCGCGTTCGCGATCTCGTCGACCTGCTGCTCTTCATCGAGCTGGAACTCGTGCGCGCATCCGACGTCCAGCCCTTGGTGCGCCACGTCTTCGAAAGACGGGCCACGCATCCCATGCCCGTTGAGATCCCTGATCCGCCGGCAGCTTGGGCGCGGGACTACGTGGAGCAGGCCGAAGCGACCTCCCTCCGCGCTCGCACCCTGGACGAGGCGATGTCCCGCCTCCGCGATTTCTGGCGAGCCGCACAGCCAGGCTAGCAGTGCCGCCCCGGCGCTCGACGGTCGTGACCTTGTACGCCGGCCGGCTCACGGCCGCGATGCGCACGCCTGACAAGTAGCCCGGCCTTCCGCTGGTGGCTCAGCCGGGAGGCCTCAGTGATGGCATTCACGAGGTCATGGGTTCGATCCCCATCAGCTCCACCAACTCCGGCAACAACTTGGCGAGACGTCGAATCGGCGACACGGCCGATTTGTCTATTTCTTGTCTATTTTGGGCGGAACGTGCCGGAACACTGCCGGACTTCTTGGAACTGAGGCTTCGCTCAGGTCCATTGGTCCGGCGGGCGCTGCCAGCGACCCGAAGGGCACGTGCCACCATCGGCCGCCATCAGCATGGAGGTAGCCCCGTGAGGAAGCCTCGCGCCAGCTCGGTCGGCCGGGACATCCGTGCGGTCCGTGCGGCGCTCGCCTCCATCGCTCGCGCGGTCCACCGGCTCGCACCGATCGGGTCACCAATCACATCAACAGCTTGCAGCCGTCGCTTTGGGGCTTTGGTGGCTTTGCCACCAATTTGGCGGGTCGGCATTTCGTCGAGGCGATCCACGGCCGCCTTCCTCCCCCATCGCGCGCTCCGTTGGAGTCCGAACTCCGCGGGGAACGCCAAGGCGGCATCTCGCCGATCGCCCAGCGCTTCAAATAGCTCAACCGATCCCCAGTGCCTCGACTTGCGCTAGTTTGGACAGCGACCATCAGACGCTTGAGCGCAGGGTCGTCGCGTCAGGCCGACCATTGGTAGCGAGCGACGCTCCAGCCTTGCCCCTCGACGGCCAGGGCGCCGACCGCATCAGGGCCAAGATCGAGCACCCTGAGCGTCCAGCGACCCGCCTCGGGGGTTTCGTCGAGGAAGCGGAGCAAGGGCCGCTCCTGCTCCGACGTGCAACCCACCTCGAAGCGATCGAGCGGCATGGTGAGCCCGTCGCCCACGGCCTTGACGTACGCCTCCTTCAGCGTCCAGCAGCGGAGGAACGCGGCTTCGCGCTCGCTTCCCGGAAGGGAGCGCAGCGCGGCTGAGTCGGCTGGTGAGAAGTAGCGCTCGGCGAGTTCGCACGCATCGGGGACCGGGCGCAGCACCTCCACGTCGACCCCCACGTCGCGTCCTCGGGTCACCGCCAAGAGCGCGATGTCGCCCGAATGCGAGAGGTTGAAACGCAGGCCTGATCCGTCTCCCTCGGCATGCCCGTCGAGCCGCGGCTTGCCCGCGGCCTCGTATCGAAATCGGATCGACGCGGGCGCCCGATCGAGCAGTCGTGCCAAGACGTCCCGCAGGAACGCGCGAGCCACCACGAACCGGGCGCGGTGCTGGTCGAACACGAAGCGGTTGGCCCGCCCGTGTTCGTCCTCCGTCAGCGTCGCGCCTAGGCGGGCGCTCGCGGCCGGCGGGACCGTGAGCGACGCGCTCCAGACCTGCACCTCATCCTCGCGCAAGGCTCGTCTCGTCAGTGCTATCCTTCCGTGAATCACGAGCCGACAACCCCACCCGCGGCGGTGCGCCTACCTGACCGTCCACCCGAGATGGGAGTGAGGGATGAACCACCGCTCAGCCAACGTCCTCGCCGCAGGTGTCACGCTGATGCTGCTCGTGGCCTGCCCGCTTCGGAATCTCGCCTATCTCTATCGCTGCTTCGGGGCTCGCGACGCCGTGATGGACGTCCCGGGCTGGGAACTGCAAATGGAGGTGCGCCTCATCGCCCTTCAAGTATGCCTGGCCGTCCTGGGTTCAGTCGCCCTCGCGTTGGCCGCACGGACGCCTCGCTCGGCGCGCCTCGCGGCGGGTGTGATGTGGACTCTCGTCGCTGCGGGGGGATTCGTGTGGGACAAGTTGCTCGACAACTTTCAGGGAGGGAGCTTGCCTCCGCACTCCGTTTACGCGTGCCTGCTCGACGACCGATCGGCACACACTCACAGCATGCTGAGCAACCTCCCCCTGATGCTGTCGCTGCCGTTGGCGCTCTCGATGTTCTGGCTGGGCAGACGGGCGGCCACCCGAACGAACGCAGAGGGCACGCCTAGCT
>CAZFQH010000360.1:0-4738 GCA_964520805.1 uncultured Acidobacteriota bacterium
TCGATGAGCTATCTTGATCTGACAACGGTCGACAAGTCGACCTACGATTTGTTGATGGGCGAGAAGCAACTCATCGAGATAGTCCGGGAAACCCAGGTTCAGAACCTCGTCATCGCCCCCGCACGGATCTCCCTGGCCAAGGCGGAGAACAAGCTGATCGGCGAGTTGGAGGGGCACTTCAAACTCCGCGACGCGCTGGAGGGCTGCAAGTCCCAGTACGACTTCATCGTGATCGATACGCCGCCGACCCTGGGCATCATCACAGCGAACGCACTGGTGGCGGCGAGTCATGTGCTTGTCCCGGTCCAGTCGAGCTACTTCGCCCTCGAGGGAACCGAAGACCTGCTTGAGACGGTCGAGAAGATTCGAGCGAGGCCCAACCCGGAGCTGAAGCTCCTGGGGGCCGTCATCACAATGCACGACAAGCGGACAACTCTGGCGCGGGATGTCCAGAAGGCGATCGTCCAGTTGTTCGGTAACAAGGTTTTCAAGACCACCATCACCAAGAGCATCCGTTTGGAGGAAAGCCCCGCGCACCGGGAGTCGATCTTCACTTTTGCCCCCCAGTCCACGGGTGCCCTTGAGTATTACAAGCTTTGCGAAGAGGTGATCGAACGTGTCTAGTGTCAAGCGGGTCGGGCTTCCGTCGTCGTTGCGAATGCGCCACGACAGTCACTTCATCGACCAACTCGGTCGTGCCGCGGGGTCGCCGATTGGCCAATCCATCCCAGTTGAGGATATCGATCCGAACCCCCACCAGCCTCGACAGAATGTGGGCGACCTTTCGGAGATGGTGGCATCGATCCGAGAGAAGGGAGTGCTCGAGCCGATTCTTGTTCGACGCAAAGACTCGCGCTACCAGATCGTGGCGGGGGAGCGAAGGTATCGGGCGGCGGTTGAAGCAGGCCTGCCCGAGATCCCTTGTGTGGTCAAGGAACTCTCCGACCCCGAGGTCATGGAGATCGCGCTCATCGAGAATCTCCAGCGGAAGGATCTGACCGCCTTTGAAGAAGCCGACGGATTGAAGGTGCTAGCCGAGACCCACGGCTACACCCACGAGATGATGGCCGAGAAGCTTGGGAAGAGCCGTACCACGGTCACGGAGACTTTGACTCTGGCTACCATGCCCGATCGGGTCCGCGAGTTGTGTCGGCTGGCCGACATTGCTTCTAAGTCCGTTCTAATTCAGGTAGTTCGGCAGCAGACCCCTGAGAAAATGGTGTCCTTCATCGACACTCTCCAAAAGACCGGCGCGCCCCCGACTCGGGCTGAGGCACGGCGACTGATCAAGGCAATTCCGGACCGGAAGGGTCGACCCCGGAATTTCGTATTCAACTACAAGACCGGCCGGGACCGAGGGCTGGCTCTCTCGCTAAAGTTCGGTCGCGCCGAGGTTTCAAAGGGCGACATTGTTTCGGCCCTAGAGGAATTGACCGAGGAGATTCGCTCGAAGGAGCCGAAGGTGATCGGGACGCGCTCCTGACTCAGGGTCCGACGGAGGGGACGCGCCCGTCAATTTCCGTCAACGGCCGACTACGTTTACAAGGCGGTCCCCGAACTCGATCGTCCATCGCCAGGCACCGAACACCAGCCAGGCGGCGCTGAGTCCCAAACCAAGACCCCTTCGCCAACCCGCGAGGGTAGCGGCCATCGCACCGAATGCCAGCCCGAGCAGAGGCGTCACGAACTCCAAATCTTTCAAGTGCTGAAAACCGTTTGGAGATGGGAGGCCCGCGGCCAGCACACTGATCCAGACCGCGACCAAAGCCCAGGCCCCCAGCAGATTGCTCCTTGACCGATCTGACTGCCGCCAGAGCAGCCACAGGCCAGCTACGGTCGCAAGGAAGAAGGGGCCATTGAACAGCCAGAGTCTGGACCCCAGCCGGGCCAGGCCGCGTGCCGGGTTCACGGTCGTGCCGGCGAACGGGTCGTTCAGATCCTCTGCTTCGCTCGCCACTTCGGGCGGCAGGCCGTTTCGGCGGACTTGATCGAGGCGGTCGAGGACCTGCGACTCCGCCTGCGGCCGTGCCAGGCGAACGTTCTCCATCACGGGGACATATCGCCAATAGAAGGCTCCGAACGAAACTGACAGCGCCACGGTCCCGGTCACGGCAAGCGCTACCACGGGCGATGCCATATCGCTCCGGCGCACCAACTCCAGGGCCAGGAGGCTTGCGATGAGTAGGCCAAAATTGACGATGGACTGGGTGTAGACGAGGAAGGCGAAGGAGAGAAGGATCCCGATCTGGATCAGTGCTCGCGGCGATAGGGGGGGGCGTCGGAGAATCGTGATTGTCAGAAGGAGCGCGAGGGCATCAAGAAACTGGCCAACCAAGCCCGGAAAATACCCAAGGGCCATCCGCCTCACCAGCAAAGGATGAAGAGCCACGAACAGCGCACCTCCCAGGGCCGCAACAGGCCCTACCCCAAGTGCCGAACCGAGGCCGAAAGTGAGCATCGGGACTAGCGCGGCCGCCACCACCGCGGCGGTGGCCGAGCTCTCCGCAGGATCCAGCGAGAAGAGCCCGCCGACCCCGCTGGTCAGAAGATAAGACCCCGGCGGATAAGGAAAGGGGTACCAGTGCTCCCCAATCTGCTGGAGGCCCAGACTGCGGGCATACTGAATCTCGAAGAGATGTTTCAGAAAGGTCGACAGACCCAGGTTGTCCAGAGTCTGCTGGACCAGGGCGTGAACCCTGTAGTCGGGATAGAAGGCCTGGGGATGGAGGAACGCGAGGCGCGAGAAGAGAGTCAAGGCTGAGATCGCGACCATCAGCGCTCGTTGAGACGGCACCAGTTCCCTCACACGAGTGAGCCTGGCGAGTACACCACCCAACACCAGGGTTAGCAGTCCCGCAACGCATCCTGTTCGCAGGAGCCGCTCTGCAACCAGAACATCCGAGGCGCAGAGTAGGCCGATGAGGAGGCTCAGACCGAGCGCCGCAGCGGCGCTCAGAAGGGGAGGACTCCCCGCCAGCATCAGCCCCACCGCCAGGACCGCTACCATGCCTCCTCCCAAGAGAAGAGTGTGAAGAGCCGGCACAAAGCCCGCATCGGCCTTGATCTCTGCCCAGTCGATCGCTACTCCTAGCGGGCGATCGTTTTCCACCGATGTTTCAAGTAGGACCGAAAGACTTGATGAGCAAACCACTTTCAAAACTTGAAAATTTATTACTTCGTACGGATGATCCATTCGCGCCTGGACCGTCCGTTGCCCCAGCGTGCGGCCACTCAGGGAAACGCTCAGCAGTGCTGGATCAACAAAATGCCTCCGGACTCTGAGCCGTACGGACCCCGGTCCGCAGAATCGCACCGGCGCGGTTAGCCGTGAGGCCGGCACCGACGTCCAGCGAAAGAAGATCTGCCCGTCCTTTTCGAGATCGCGGAAACCTTCGACCCAACGGGCGTCGGCGGGTCCCAGATCAATCAGCGCCGAGGCCGAGAAACGGTGACCCAAAGCCACGGCGGCGATCCCCGCGACGAAAGCCAGCAAGAGCAGCGTAGCTGCCACCAGAGGCGTCGCGGGACGGCTTGAAAGAACCGGGACCTCGGGTTCCGTCGAGGCAGTCGCATCAGCCTTCACCAGCCGGACGTTATGCTCCCGGCCAAGCTGGGGTCAAGAAAGGGAGTGGCATGACAGAGAATCTGGCCGTAGTGACCGGGGCCTCCTCCGGCATCGGGGAGGCCTTCGCCCGGGACCTGGCCCGCCGCAACTTCTCATTGATCCTAGTAGCCCGGCGGGCCAACCGGCTGCATGCACTGAAAGACGAGCTGAAGACGTCCGTGGACGTCCTGGCGGCGGACCTCGCAACCGCGGAGGGCATTGGGTCGGTGGCGCGGCGCCTCCAGCTTGGGGGGGTCTCGCTCCTCGTCAACAACGCGGGGCTTGGATACCGGGGCCGGGTGGCCGACGAATCCGAGGCAAACATCGCCCAGATCATCCGGGTGAACCTCGAAGCCCCACTGCGGCTCAGTCGCGCCGCGCTGCCCGCGATGATCGGCAACCGCAAGGGGGCCATCATCAATGTGGTGTCAATGAGCGCTTTCCAGCCGGTGCCCTACCTGAACGTCTACGCGGCGACGAAGGCGGGCCTATTGTCATTCACCGAGGCACTGGCGGACGAAATCGCGACGACCGGCGTGCGGGTCCAGGCCCTTTGCCCGGGCAACGTCCAGACGGGTTTCCAGGAGGTGGCGGGGACAAAAGGCAGCCGGTTTGACCGGACACCGTCGATGACGGCCGAGGCGGTGGCGAGGCGATCACTTGACTCCATTCTGGAAGGGCGAGCGACTCTGCAGATTCCGGGGGGCCTTGACCGGCTCTCGGTGTTCGCTCAGCGATTCCTGCCGAGATTCGTCGCCCGGCGTGTGGCAGGGAGTCTCATCAAAAGCGACTAGTGTCCAGTGTCGTAGGTCCGCGTCAAGTGCGACTGCCGACGCGCCCGGGAGTATTCTGGCGAGCGCGAAGCCTGGCCTGGGGCCATGAGCAACAAAGCGAGCGGGGATGCATCGGCGCTCCCATGCGATGCACGCTTGCGACACTGGACACTGGAGGCCAAGCAGCCAGGGAACTCATGTCCCTTCGGCCGGGCCTGATAATATGCGCCTCCACCGCCGAACCCATTCGACGAGGATCCTTCATGCCACCAGAAACCAAACCCGGCTCCAACTTCGCTGAGTACGACTACTCCAACTTCTACTATGGAGCCGGCGACGACCCGATGAACCTTCTCGGGCC
>CAZFQH010000361.1:0-4735 GCA_964520805.1 uncultured Acidobacteriota bacterium
ACTTGCGCAGTTCATGCGCATCGTTTTCGACGCGAACTCCCGGGAGAGCGCACCGTCGGCTTAAGGGCGGGCCGGGGCCCGGCGCGATACACTAAGGCCCTTAAACGGACCGGGCGACTCGTGCCGCCTTGTCGTCATTTTCCAAGGAAAGCGGAGGTTCTGCCTTTTGGCCTGGTTCAAACGCGAAGACCAAAAACTTCCGGTGGGCGAGCAGGTCAACCGCGTCCCCGAGGGCCTGTGGATCAAATGCGCGGGCTGCCGCGAGATCATCTACCGCAAGGACGTTGTCCAAAACGCCTCCGTGTGTCCCAAGTGCGCCTTCCACTTCCGGATCACGGCCAGGGAGCGTCTGGAGTTGCTGTTCGACGGCCCCTACGAGGAGTTCGATCGCGAGCTTGCCAGTGCTGACCCCCTCAAGTTCACGGACACCAAGGCCTACGCGAACCGCCTGCTCGACGGGCAGGAAAAGACCGGCGGGAAAGACGCCCTGGTAAGCGCCTCCGGCAAACTGGACGGGCGGGACGTGCTGATCTGCGCTATGGAGTACGGTTTCATCGGCGGATCGATGGGTGTGGTGGTGGGAGAGAAAATCACCCGGGCGGCTGAACGAGCGGTCAGCACCAAAGCGCCTCTGATCGTGGTTTCGTGTTCGGGCGGTGCTCGCATGATGGAAGGGGCTTTGTCCCTGATGCAGATGGCGAAGATCTCCGCGGCTCTCGCTCGCCTCGATGACGCGAAGATTCCGTTCATCTCCGTCCTCACCGACCCCACCACCGGCGGGGTCACCGCTTCATTCGCGATGCTGGGAGATCTCAATATCGCGGAACCGGGGGCGCTGATCGGTTTCGCGGGGCCGCGGGTGATCGAGCAAACCATCCGTCAGAAACTGCCCGAAGGTTTCCAGCGGTCTGAGTTCCTCCTCACCCACG
This sequence comes from uncultured Acidobacteriota bacterium, assembly GCA_964520805.1. Lineage (GTDB taxonomy): Bacteria > Acidobacteriota > Vicinamibacteria > Fen-336 > JAGNNV01 > JAGNNV01. The sequence continues at coordinate 930 of CAZFQH010000361.1, forward strand.
GCATGATTGACGTGGTGGTCGACCGGCGCCAAATGAAGGAGTCGATCGGACGCAGCCTGCGGGTTTTTCTGGACTAAGGGTTTTCAAGTGTGGCGGGCGTCATCGACTTGAACGCGGACGTCGGCGAGAGTTTCGGCGCTTGGTCGATGGGTGAAGACGAGGCCCTGTTGCCCTTCCTGACCTCGGTGAACGTGGCCTGCGGTTTTCACGCGGGGGATCCGCTGACCATGGACCTGACCGTCCGTGCGGCCCTCGAACGCGGAATCCGCATCGGCGCTCATCCTTCGTTTCCCGACCTGCGCGGTTTCGGCCGCAGGGAAATGCGGGCCTCATCGGACGAGGTGGAAACGGACGTCTTGTACCAGGCAGGGGCCTTGCGCGCCTTCGTGGAGTCCCGGGGCGGCCGGCTTTGGCACGTGAAGCCTCACGGCGCTCTCTACAACCAGGCGGCTCGCGAGCCCGCACTTGCGCACGCCATCGCCCGCGGGGTGCATCGGCTCGGTGGCGGCGTCACCCTGGTCGGACTTTCGACCTCGGTGGTGTTTCGCGAGGCGGCCGCGAGCGAGGGCGTGAACTTCGCGGGTGAAGCCTTCGTGGACCGCGCTTATGAAGCCGACGGAACGCTCGCCCGTCGAGGGACTCCGGGGGCCGTGATTGAGGGTGCCGAGGATGCGGCGGGCCAGGCGGTGGGAATCGCAACCCACGGTCTGGCGCGGACTCGCGACGGCTCGGTGATCTCGGTGAGAGCGGAAACGCTTTGTCTCCACGGAGACAACAAAAACGCGGTCTCGATCGCGAAGGCGGTTCGCGCGGGACTGGAAGGCGCCGGCGTGAAGGTTCAAGCCCTCGGCCCTCACGGACCGGCCTGATTCTGCGATGAACCCTGGCTGGCCACGCGTTCAGCCGGTGGGCGATCGCGCGGTCACGGTGGAACTTGGGCCTTCGCTCGACGAGGAGACCGTGGGTCGGGTCCGGGCGCTCGATGACCGACTTCGTGAACGCGGTGTTCCGGGCATCTTGGAAACCGTGCCGGCCTATGCCTCGCTGCTCGTGCTTTACGACCCCGACCGGCTGGCTTTCGCCGAGATCAAAAGCCTGCTGCTCGAACTCGGTTGCTACTTGCGGGCCGCGACTCATACCCACCGTTTGGTGGAGATCCCAACTCTTTACGATGGGCAGGACCTCGATGACGTTGCGGGCGCCTGCGGCCTCCACCGTGGCGACGTCATTGAGCTTCATTCCTCGGTGGAGTACCGAGTGCTCATGCTCGGCTTCTCGCCCGGCTTCGGCTACATGGGTTTCGTTGATGAACGACTACGCGTGCCTCGCCGCAAAACCCCGAGAACACGGGTCCCTGCGGGGTCGGTCGCGGTGGCGGGCGCCCAGACCGGCGTGTATCCGCGAGCCCTCCCAGGGGGCTGGAACCTGCTGGGCCGGAGTTCGCTCACCCTGTTCGATCCAGGTAGCCGCGACCCTTCAGTGCTCGCTCCCGGCGACCGCGTACGTTTTGTCTCGGTTGCGTCTTTGCAAGCACCTGAACCAGTGCGCCGTTCGAGCCTCTCGACCGGTCGCGGCGTTCGCGTCCTCGATCCCGGGCTTCTCACCACGGTGCAAGACGCGGGCCGAGCGGGACTGCGACGGCTGGCCGTGCCCTTGGCGGGCTACGCGGACCGAGGCGCTGCGGAGGATGCGAATCGGTGTGTCGGAAATCGTCCCGGCTCGCCGGTCATCGAGTTGTGCGGACCAGGAATGAGACTGGCCTTCGACAAGGCGTCGTTGATCGCCATCACGGGCGCCCGCGTGACCGCAACTCTCCAGCGGGGCGACCAAGTGAGCGGACCGATGTCCGTCCCTATGAACGTATCGGTGCGCGTCCGGCCCACGAATGTGCTGACGATCGAAGGGCTCGCCGGTGGAGCAAGGGGATATGTGGCGATCGCCGGTCTCGATGCGCCACGTGTGCTGGGTTCGGCATCGACCGACCTCGGGTCCGGATTTTTGCGGCCGCTCGAAAATGGGGACGAACTGACCGTGAGCGTCTTCGATTCCGAGCGGGCGCTCCGGGACCCGATCGTCCCGACTCGACACTCCGATGTGGTTCGAGTCATCCTGGGGCCGCAGGCGGATCACTTCGATCCGAGCGTCATCGAAACCTTCCTTCGCCGTTCCTGGCAGGTCGGCCTCGATACCGATCGCGTGGGAGCGCGCCTCGACGGCGAACGATTGACCCACTGCGGCCCTCGCGAGATCGTCTCCGACGGCATGGTCCCCGGCTGCATTCAGGTGCCGCCCGACGGCCGGCCCATCGTGATGTTGTCGGATTGCCCCACCACCGGCGGCTATCCGAAGATCGCCTGCGTCGTCTCTCAGGACCTGCCCGTCATCGCCCAGGCCATACCGGGCCGAACCGAGATCCGCTTCGTTTCCGTAGAAATCGAGAAACTGTGACGCTAGGCAGACCGTTCAGTCCTGCTCGATCTCGGCCAGGGTCTTCGGGAGACGCCACAGCGCCACCACCAGCAGCAAGGTGTTGGCGATGCTCAGCAGCAGCGTCAGGTCGAAGCCCAGAGACATCCGCAAACGGGCGACGGAATCGGCCAAAGGAAGCACGGAGCGCCACTGCGTTCCGTAGAAGCGGCCCAAACCGTGGAGGCAAACACTGCCGAAGAGAGTGGTGGTGGCCGCACTCAAAGAGAACGCGCGGAGGAACGGCGTGCCCAGCCCGGTCGCGACCAGAAGAAGGAACAACGGATGGTTGTGGTTGTCGTGAACACCGATGGTCAGCACGCCCCAGATGAAAAGGAGAAGAGCGCTCACGTAGACCGCCGACTTCAGGTTGCGAATCCTCCGCGCGGCATAAAGGGCCCACGAAACTGCAACTCCCGCCGCGATGAATCCGATCAGACCGAGGGGCCAGGCGAAGGCGTCACGTCGCACGTAGGCGATTGGATCGGCCCACTCGGCCTTGTCCTCGAGCACCATGGAGGCATGACCCATGATCCACCAAGGGTTGGCGTAGCCGCCGGACACGCGGTCCTGGGTGAAGAGGCGGCCCACCTGGATGATGACCGGCTCCAGGGTGCCGGCAAGCACGTAGGGCAAGAGAACGAGGGCGGTGACCAGCGCTCCCCCGGCCATCACGCGCAACCAGCCGGTGGATGTGGCGGCGAGGAAGAGAACCGGCACGGCGACCGCCGCCGTGGGCTTGATCAAGCAGGTGACCGCAAACATGGCTCCCGCAAGGAAGGGTGAGGTCACGCTCAGAAGGAGGCTGACGAGAAGGAAGGCCGGCACAAAGCCATCGAAGAAACCATGGACCGAAGACGAGACCCAGGTAATGGGAAAGAGCCAGTACAAACCGGCCAGCATGAACGCGGTTCGCGGATCGCTTCGGAAGGCCCAGACCAGGACCAGGACCGCCAGGAGGTCGCCGAAAACGGCGGGGAATTTGACCGCGACGTTCTCGGCTTCGGCACCCCGATAGGGGCGGGGTTTCGCGGTGAAGAAGCGCCATGAACCACCCCAGGCGGCGAGGCCCAGCGGCGGGTAATCAATGGGAAAGTCGCGGTCCCGGAACATCACCCGGTGTCGAGGCTTCTGGCCCAGGAGTTGGGGTAGGAACTCTCCTGGCGGCACGGAGTCCGGACCGCCATAAGCCTGCGTCACGCCGGCATTCGCGGTTTCGAAGGCCCACGCCTTCCAGTATTCCGTGTCCCAGGCCCCATGGGACGAGATGAAGTAGAGACGGAGCAAACTGCCCGCGACGAAAGCAAGGGCCACAAAGGCCACAGCGACCGGGCCAAGGG
>CAZFQH010000362.1:0-4723 GCA_964520805.1 uncultured Acidobacteriota bacterium
CGACGGCCCCGCTCGCTCCCTCAACCGAGACCCCGCCGGCAGGCACGACATCAGCCCTTCCGATAGCAGACGCCCCCGCGCCCGCTCCCTCAACCGCGGTTCTGTCCATGCAGGGCAAGGCGGCTTCCGCGCGGGTGAGTCTCGACTTGCGCCACCCCTTCGGCAGCGCATCGCTGCGCATCAAGGTGGATGATCGCGTCGTATTCGCCAACCGCATCAACGGGATGCCGATTCGAAATCAGGGGATGACCACGGGCTATGACGGGCGATTCGGCACCGACTTCGAGGCGCCGCCGGGCGACCGCGTCGTTCAGGTCGAGGTTCGCTCGGAAGGATCCGAGTTCATCGAATCCAGTCGCGTGAAGCTGCGGTCAGGAGAGTCGAGACGCCTCGTCGCCCGAGTCAACACCGATCGGACCATGACTCTCGCCTTCGAACCTTAGTTATCCCACTCTTTCGGGGTCTGGAGTTTGAACCGGCGGTGGCGGCTCTCCGACGCCAGGCGCCACTATCACCACACCGGCGCCGGGTGCCGCTTCGACGGATTCGAGGTCGTTGACCAGCCGAGTGGCAGCGACTACAAAGACCGGCACGGCCAGGATGTTCATGATCGGGAAAAGCAGGACCGACGCCACTCCGAATCCGAGAGTCTCGGCGCGAAACCGGCTATGAAAGCCCCGGCGTTCTCCAAAATCCATACCCCGGCGCAACAACACGGCGTCGGTGTTCTGGAAAGCCACGCGGTGCCCCGTGAAAGCGAGGGCTAGCAGGGGCCCGAAAAGGGGCACGAGGCCGAGGAGAATGGCCACCGGAGCGCCGAGTGCAAAGTAGCCCGCGGTCTTGAGGGATTGCACGATCTCCCAGCGCAGGCCCCTAGACCCCTGCACTCGGAATCCGGACATTTCCTCGACCCGTTGCGAGAGCTTCTCGAACAAAGGACCCACCAGAGCGAAGGCGATGGCGAGGGCCACGATGGCGCCCGCGGCGAGACTGCCGACCCATAGCCCGATCACCACCAGGAAGGAGATCCAGGAGGGGATGGAGCGCAAGGCGCCGTCGAAGAGGACCCGCTCGATCCGGCCGGCCCAGAACGCTCCGGAGAAGACACCGATCATCAGCAGGAATGCGGCCGCGATCAGGGGCGAAACCGCCACCGGCCATAGTTTGGGAGTGCGAAACAGGAACACCGCGCCGCCCGGAATGTAGGAAACGCCTGCGAGAAACCGAACGAGAGGGGTGAGGGGAGGAGGCACGGTCATGAGCGTCTAGGGAGTCTACGCGGCACAGGGCAAGTGCATCACAATTGCGCACTCCGCGTGGCTCGGCTCCACAATTTGAGGCGAACTCATGGGAAGTGGATTCCCGCTTTCGCGGGAATGACGTCTGGCGAGGGCGGAGCTTGCGCGCATTGCACTCAAGTGGATTCCCGCTTTCGCGGGAATGACGTCTGGCGAGGGCCAGCAGGCCTCGGTTCAGCGCTTGAGGGCGATCAGGAGGTCGAGGAGCAACCGCTCGACGAAGCCTCGGTGTCGCTGGTAGTACCGCCGGTGGCTGCGGTCATAGGCCGCTCGTGACGCCAGGGCGTCCTTGGTCATGCTCGTTCCCAGGGCGTGAATCACTTCCGCTTGAGGAATGAACAGAACCTGGGAGCCGGCTTTGCGCAAGCGCAGGCAAAGATCGGCATCTTCCTCGTAGAGGAAGTAACCCTCATCGAAGAACCCAACCCGGCTGGCGACGGACCTTCGGAGCAGCAGGCAGGAGCCCGAGATCCAGTCCACCGTTCGTTCGGCGCGACTCGCAGCACTCCACTCGGCGAGTGCGGCTGGCTCTCCAGCCTTCACTCCGAGCACCAGCGCCCGCTGGCGAAACTCGGACCAGAGGTTCAAATCCGGGCCGAAGCTCACCTGCGGCCGGCCATCCGCAAAAACCGTCCTCGGACCCAGGGCCGCCGCTTCCGGTTGGCGCTCGGCGGCAACCATGAGAGCCGGCAGGGTCGACGCGGTCAATCGGGCGTCCGGATTGAGGATCAGGGCGAACTCGGTGAGGGCGGTGCGAAGCGCTCGATTGTTGGCTTTGGAGAAGCCCTCGTTTTCGGCTGAACGAATCAGCGTGACGAAGGGATGCGACTGTGCGATCTCGGCCGAGCCGTCGGCACTGGCATTGTCGACCACGATCACGCGGGCTCCCGTTGCGTGCAAGGCCACGGAGGCGAGACTTTCGCCCAGTACATCCGCGGAGTTGTAGCTCACGATGACGATGGTCACGCGCGACTCCGTCATGCGGCCGCCCGTTCGAGCACGGCCAGCGTTTCGGCCGCGGCACGCTCCCAGGAGAAAGCCTTCGCTCGCTCAAGCCCTCGGGCCCGCAGATCACGGCGCGTCTCGGCGTCGCCCAACACTCGCGAAATGGCATGCGCCACCGCCCCTTCTTCAGGTTCGACGACGATTGCGCCCGCCGAGAACATCTCGTTGAGACTGCCGCGGTCGGCGATGATCGTGGGAACACCGCGCGCCATGGCTTCGAGGGCGGGCAGGCCGAAGCCCTCGTACTCGGAAAGGAAGACGGCCACATCGGCGGCTGAGTAATGCCGTGCGACATCTTCGTCGGAGACGAAGCCGGACAATTGGACGGCACCTTCCATCCCCAGGCTCTTTGCGAGCGCCGCCACATCCTCGAAGGGGTGCGACCGGTTCTCGCCGACCACCCCGAGGCGTACGCCCGGATGTTGGGTTTGCAGACGGGCCGTGGCCCGCACGAGCGTGCTGACATTGCGCCGCCTCAATACCGTCCCCACCGTGACCACGTAGGCGGCCTCCGGAGCGAGTCCCAGCGCGGATCGGCTGGCCTGGCGGGCCGGTCCCGCCGGCAGGTCGTCGTCGGGCCCGAGGCGGACCACCGAAGTCTTCGCGGCCGCGGCCTCGCCGAGGTGGCGCCGGATCTCGCCTTTCGTGAACTCGGAGCAGGCCAGGACCGACTGGGACACGCGGGCCGAGAGGCGCGCCATGATCCGTCGCCGCAGGCCGTGAGCGAAGCCGAACTCCTCGCGCCGCGCGAAGAAGGAAAGGTCATGGAGAGCGGTCGCCCGCGGAACCGAAGTGAAGAGCGGACACGAGTAGGCGGGCGACAGAAGGACGTCCACACGGTCTGCCGCCAACGACGACGGCAGGGCGCGCTGTTCGAAGGTCAGGCCACGACCGATCGGGAGGACCCGGGTGGTCAGGTTCGGCGAATCGACGGGCAAAAGGACCGGCGAGGCGCTGTAGATCACGAACTGATGTCGATCCTCCAGGGCGAAGCGGCGCAACAGGCTTCGAAGATAGCGACCGACGCCGGTGGGGTGGCCTTCGAGTTCACGCCCATCGACGCCAATCCGCAAAGGCCGCGATCCCACCGCACTCATCGGCCCAATACTCTCTTGTAGAAGTCGAGCGTCGCCTGCGCGGTCCGGGTCCAGTCGAAACCGCGACTGCGCTTGAGCCCCAACGAGCGAAGCTCGCGCGCGCGCTCCTGGTTCGTCAGAACCAGCTCAAGGGCTTGAACGATGGAATTCTGGTCGGTCGGATCCACGAACTCGGCCGCGGACCCCGCAATCTCGCTCAGCGCCGAGCCCCGGGAGCAGACAACCGGCAAACCCGCGGCCATGGCCTCGATCACGGTGAAGCCGAACCCTTCCTCGAAACTCACCAGGACAAGACAGGCTGAAGCACTCATCAGGCAACGGATCTCCTGGGTCGTCAGATACCCGGTCGAAATCACACGCGGGCCGGTGCGAGGCTGGCTCGAACGCGCGGCGTGCGGCCCCACCAGCACCAGGGGAGGACCCGGCCCTCTCGCGAAGAGGGCGGCGTGGGCCCGGACGAGTCCGTCGAGATTTTTTCGCGGCTCGTCACTGCCCACGTAGAGGATCGAACCGCGTGGGAGGTCGAGACGGCGCAGCACGGCTTCCACCTGTCCCGCTTCGGGGTCGGGCCGGAAGGCTTCGTCCAGTCCGTAGGGCGTGACGCAGATGCGTTCGCGCGGAACCTTCAGAAGCCGCTCGACCTCACGCGCGGTGTGCTCGGAAGGGCAGACGATCCCATCGGCGCGACGAGCGTGGCCTTCGACAAGGGGCGCGTAATCGCGACGGATCTCGGCGCCGGTCATCTCCTGGTGCTTGAAAAAGAAGAGATCGTGAATACTGATGATCCGCTTCGCCTTCCGAGCGGGAGTCAGGAGCGCGTGGGGAGAGTGAACGATGTCGAACCCCCGTCCGCAGAGAGTCTCGATGGGCGGCCACGACAGGCGGTTCCAGGCGAAGTTCAGCGCACGCACCGGGATGTGCCGGTCCACCACATCCACGTTGGAACCGGCGAGAGGATGGCGCCACCGCTCACGCAGAGACGATGTGAAAAGGGTGAACTGCGACGAGGGTTCGAGGCGCGGGAGGGCGGTGGCCAAGGCGCCGATATAGACCCCGACCCCGGTAGGCCGCGAGAGCGCCGGCCGGACATCGAGCGCCACTCTCATCGCTACCGATCCTATAACGTGCGCTTCCGCGCCGGAGAACCGGGGGGGCGGATCCCTGTGGTGGAGAACCCGCGCCAATCTCCGCTCGTTTGGTAAACTGCGCGCTCTCTTCGACGTATCGCGTTCTCTACTTTGGGGCGCGTCAGGCCCAAGCGGCGCCCCCCAAAGGGACGGCGCGCCGCCCCCACTCCTGCCCCGAAACCACCAAGCTAAGGAA
>CAZFQH010000363.1:0-4720 GCA_964520805.1 uncultured Acidobacteriota bacterium
GTACGCCCCCAACAAGCCGCCCTACCAGCGCGAGGACTACAGCGTCAACCTCGCGGGCCCGATCGCCAAGGGTAAGGCTTCGTTCTCGTTCGACTCTGACTACCGAAGTGTCGATGGAAACGAGACCATCAATGCGGTGATCCTCGACCAGAATCTGGTCAGCACTCCCTTCGCCCAGACCATCGTGCGGCCCCAGAGCCGGATCTCGTTTTCGCCCCGTATCGACTGGGCGATCTCGGAGAAGCACGCCCTTACCCTGCGCTATTCGCATTCCGAAAACAAGGCGACCGACAGCGGCATCGGCGGTTACAACCTGGCGTCCCGCGGTTTCAACTCGACCAACTTCGAAGACAATAGCGACTTCACGCTCAACAGCATCCTGGGCAGCCGGGTCAACGAAATTCGCATGCGTTACAGCAAGAGCGGGCGCGACCAGACCGCGATAGACCCCTCCCCCACACTCTCCGTGCAGGACGCGTTCACAAGCGGCGGGGCCGCGGTGGGCATTTCGAGGAACGACGGCAGCCGTTTTGAACTCACGAATACCGTTTCCTGGGCGACCCGAAAGCACGCTTTCCGCGCGGGCTTCCGCGTCCGTCGTAACACCACCGATGAAACATCCCGAAACAACTTCGCGGGAGTCGTGACCTTCGCCGGCGGCTCCGGGCCCGCGCTCGACGCAAACTTCAACCCGGTCCCGGGTGCGGGGGGAACGCCGAACACCGTTACCCTCTCAAGCCTTGAACGGTACCGTCGCACTCTCGCCCTGCAGTCCCGCGGTTTCTCGCCCACACAGATCCGAGCCCTCGGCGGCGGCGCCACCCAGTTCCTGGTGGCGGGCGGCAACCCGAGCGCGAACGTGTCCCAGACCGACCTTGGCATCTTCTTCAACGACGACTGGAAGAAGACTGATCGCCTGGTACTGGGTCTGGGCCTCCGAGCTGAGCTTCAGAACAACATCAACACCCGGCTCGACCTCGCTCCGCGCATCTCCTTCGCCTACTCCCTCAAGCTCGACAAAGACGGCCGCACTCCCAAGACGGTGACCCGCGGCGGCATCGGGGTTTTCTACGACCGCGTCGGCGAGGGTCTCGTGCTCGACGCCAACCGCTACCTCGGCCAGGGCCGCCTCCAGTATCTCGTCACCGACGTCGCGGTGCTCGACACCATCCGGGTCGGGAACGGTGTGGTCACGAGCGTGCCCACCGTCGATACCCTGAACCGGTTCTCGCAGCCCCAGAACACCCGCGTGCTCGATTCGGAGGTGCGCGCGCCCCGTTCAATCCAGGCGTCGCTCTCGGTCGAACAGCAGCTTGGAGGTTTCACGGGCTCGGTTTCGATGATCGCGTCACGCGGCGACAACCAGCTCCGTTCGCGAAACATCAACGCGATCCGGGCCGACGGCACGCGTGCCCTCGCGGTTCAAGGCGCCGTCTACGCCTACGAAACCACCGGTCGAAACCAGCAGTTCCAGTTCGTGGCCGGTCTCTCCACCCGGCCCGGGCGGCGCAATTCGCTCTTCGTCCGCTACTTCCTCGGCTGGGCCAAGGGCGACACGGACGGTGCTGGTACCTTCCCCGCCATTCCCACCGACATCGAAGCCGATTGGAGCCGCGCGTCCAGCGACGTGCGTCACCGGGTTATGGCGGGTGGAAACATCCGTGGGCCGTGGGACATCAGCATCGGCCCGATGATCTCCATCTCCACGGGACGGCCCTATAACATCACCTCGGGACGTGACTTCAACCTCGACACGGTCTTCTCTGATCGTCCGAGCTTTGGCGTGGTCGGGCAGCCCGGCGTCATCCAGACCGAATACGGCCCGCTCGACACCACGGGGGCCGGTGTGATCATTCCGCGAAACTACGGAGAAGGCCCGGGCTTTGCGAGCTTGTCGCTCCGCATCTCGAAGAGTATCCAGTTCAAGAAGAGCCAGACCACGACCACGACCACGGGCGGCGGCCCGGGCATGGGTGGGTCCGATAGTCACAGCCCCGGCGGTGGCGGTGGCATGGGCGGCGGGATGCGCGGCGGCGGCATGGGCGGCGGCAGCGGGCCCGGCCTCACGATCTCGATCAGCGTGACCAACCTTCTCGACCGCACGAACGCGGGAATGCCCGTCGGCAACCTGACCTCGCCTCTCTTCGGCCAGTCCACCTCGCTCGCCGGCTTCTTCATGGGCTTCGGCCCGGGCGGCTTCGGTGGTGGTGGTGGTGGCGGCGAGGCCGGAAATCGCCGCATCGAGCTTCAAGCGCGGCTGAATTTCTAAGCGGCGGTCTTTTCAGGACAACTTCCGGTGGGCGGCATCAGCCGTCCGCCCGCGATGACCTGAGCCATCGGGTTCTCTCCCACGCGCACGAGGTCTAGAAGCCGGTCGCTGTTGAGAACCAGGAGATCCGCGCGTTTCCCCACCTCGATACTTCCCACTTCGTTTTCGAGGCCAAGGCTCATCGCCCCACCCATCGTCGCGGCGGAGAGAGCCTCTTCAAGCGACAGGCCCATCCCGAAACAGGCAAGGGTCATCGCAAAAGGCATGGATGACGAAAGCCCCCCGCCAGGATTGGTGTCGGAACCAAGAGCGAGCGCGACCCCGGCATCGATCATCTTCCGGGCCGGGGCAAAGCGGCCGAGTTTGAGAAAGAAAGAGGCGGCGGGCATCAAGGTCGCGACCACACCCGCTCGAGCCATAGCCTCAATGCCCTCGTCGGACACCTGGATAAGGTGATCGGCGGAGCGGGCCTTCAACTCCGCGGCGAGCGCCGCCCCGCCGGTGTCGGAGAATTCATCGGCGTGGATCCGCAGTGCGAGACCCGCCGCGGCCGCAGCCTCGAGAATGCGACGGCTTTCCGCGGCGGTAAACACCCCACGTTCGCAGAAGACATCCGCGAAATCCGCGAGGTGAAGATGTGCAATCTCGGGGATCGCCTGCTCGACCATCTCGGCGATGTAGGCCTCGCGATCCACGCGGCGATCCAGGGGAACCTCGTGGGCTCCAAGATACGTCCTCACCACGCGCACCGGATGACCGAGCGCAGCGTCGGTGATCGCCTGAAGCGAGGCCTTCTCGGCCTCAATCGAAAGGCCATAGCCGCTCTTCACTTCGGCACTGGTGGTTCCCAGTGCCAGAAGGCGGTCGAGACGCGCCCGCACCAGTTGCGTGAGGTTGGGCAGGGAGACGGCACGAGTGGCGGTAACGGTTCGAACGATCCCGCCGCCCTGCGCCTTGATCTCTTCGTAGGTGGCGCCCGCGAGACGTGCGTGGATCTCCTCGTCCCGGTCTCCCGCGTAGGCGAGGTGAGTGTGAGCATCGACGAAGCCGGGAATCACCGCGGTGCCACCCGCCACGACCTCCACCGCGTTTGTCTCGATGCGGACCGCGGCGCCCAGATCGGCCTCGGGGCCAACGAACACAATCCGCCCGCGATGCGCGGCCACCGCGGCGTTGCGCAAGATGCCAATATCTCGAAGATCGGCGCCCAGGCGGGGCCGCGGGCCGCGGAGGGTCGCGAGCAGGCCGATGTCGCGGACCAGCAGATCGGCGTGGGGAAGTTGATGACTCATGCTTGGGGTTCCTCTGATTCCCTGGATCTTCTCAGGAACGGCGGTCGCTGCGATGCGATCAGTCGCGGTACCATGTCAACGTATGCGCCGCTCGTTTCTGAACCGCCCAGTTTCCGTTCTGGGGCAGTCCCTGCCCATGGCCTGTCTGGCCCTGATCGTGTTCGTCGTTCTCGGCAGCGCCCTCGGCGTTTTCCTCGAGCGAGTGGGATTGAAAGGGCTCTCGCTGGCCATGCTGTCTCCCACCCTCGTCACCAGCGGCGAGGTCTGGCGGATGCTGACCTGGGGATTCTTCGAACCGGACGGCCAGAACCTTATCTTCGGCGCCTTGATGCTGGCGATCTTCGGCCGGGACCTTGGCGGACTGTGGGGTGGTGCCCGTTATCTTGTGATCTGCGCGCTCGTGGTCGCGGGTACGGGGTTGTTGACCGTGGTGACGGGCCTCGGGTGGGGAGAGGTCCGGAGTTCGGACTACCTCTCGATCTGGCCCCTCGTCGATTCGCTGATCGTGGCCTGGGCCCTGCTCTTCCCCAGCCGGACCATCCTTTTCATGTTCATGCTGCCGATGGCGGGACGGAACCTGCTCTACATGACCCTGGGGATCACCGTCCTCTTCGCCATCATGCACGGTTTCGCGAACTTCGTGCCTCACCTTCTCGCCATGGGGCTGATGTACGCCTATATCCGCGGCGGGACCGCGGTAGCGGCCCAGCTGAAACTGAATCGGCTGTTGGCACCCAAGCGGCAGAACCCCGGCTTCAAGGTTTTCGAGGGCGGCGGGAACAAGGACGGCGGAAAAAACCCGAACGGCTCCGGCTGGGTGCACTAAACCTTCACCGGGCGAACGGGCAACCCTCAACGCCTCTTGGATACCCGCCGGGCGCTCGGCCGCTACCGCGATTTCACGCGAGAAATCGGTTTCTCCAGAAAGTCTGCGAGCCCAGACTTCGGCAACGAGGACAAGTCCTGGCACAAGAGCCAGCGAAGCGGCAAACCGCAGCCAGTTTTTGCGATTCGGTTTGAGGTCATCCAGCGTTGTGGCCACCCTGTAGGCTAGCAGCCTGTGGCGAAGGTCCCTCCGCGTCGAAAGCGGATCTTTTCCGCCATCTCGGCGTTGCCAAACCTCGAAATACTCCCGGTATTCCTGCGGTTTGTCGCCTTG
>CAZFQH010000364.1:0-4696 GCA_964520805.1 uncultured Acidobacteriota bacterium
GGCCCTCGCTGCCGCTGATCGAGAAACTCGCGTCGTTTGGAGTCTCCTCGCCGCCCTCAAAAACGAGCGCGGCAATGCGCGCCGCGGGAGCTGCGACTTTGCCGTCGAGCCATACGCTTTGACCCGACGACGCGAGGGTGACGTCCTGGAGTGCGGTCGTGAGACCGAAGCGCGCCCCCGCCAGGTCGTAACTCGAAACCGTCAGCTCCGAGTCGGCTCCCGGGGGGGCGAACCTCAATTCCCCGACGATGCCGGGTGCCGGGTTCCTGACCCTCGGAGCGTAAGAAAGCACCCGCACTCCTTCGGGGAGCACGTTCTTCGTTTCGTTCAGGCTCACCGCCACGTCGAACACGTTGCCGTCGTCGCCCGCCAAACCCTCCACCACCAGCTTGAAGACCGCGGTATCGCCTAGGGTATCGCCGGCGGCGGGATCGAGTTTCGTGAAGACGCTCCACTTATTGTTCGACTCGGCGTCCACCGAGAACACACGCTCGGCGATGAGGGCGCCCGTGCGGAGGTCCGCCTCAGACGGAGCGCGGTCCTTAAGGCTTGCCCCCGTGGTGGCTCCGGCGCCGCCATACAGGGCAAAGCGGGTGCGGGTGTCCCATTCGCCGGTGCGCGAGTCAAGGTCGCCTCCGCAGTCGGCGTCGAGCAGCCGCAGGTACATCGGCTGCGTCGCCTTTGCGGGCACGACGATGAAAAGGACCTGGCGGACGACATCATCCTTGGCGGCAGGGCCATAGCTCACAAGGGGCGCACGATCCGCGGCCACCGTCAGGACCGGCGCGAGCAGGAGCAGACCGGCGAGCACGAGAAACCTTCTCTTCATTGCAATTGCAAAGCTCACTTGGGTTGATATTCCTTGAAGTTACCGTGGTAGTCGTGCAGGGTCACCGCTTTCAGCCGGATCTCTCCTTTGGCCGTGTCGGGAAGGCTCACCGTCCCTTCATACACCTGCTCAGATCGCAGCAGCTTGAGGAAGCCGGTATGGACGAAGCTGCCCACCTGCAGGGTGAAACGAGCGGCCTCCCGCAACGCCGATTCGTCCTCCGCGGTGACGCGGATCTGGACCCGTTCACCGCCCGCCGCGAGCCTGGGGCTCACGCTGAACTTGACCAGCCTGGGCGGCTGCTGGTCGAGAATCACTCTTCTCAGCAGGGTCGAAGTATTGCCGACGTTGTCCACCGCGACCAGGCGCACCCGATTCGGCCCCGGCTTGAGGCGGATCCTGACCGCGAACGACTCGCCGGACAAGGGCGTCTCTACGCCGTCAACCATCAGCCGACTCGCGCCCTTTATGGTTCCCTCGAACCGTACCTCGGTGGCGGTGGTGACCGCTTGAGGCTCAACCACCAGCTCCAACTGCGGCGGCTCGCGATCGATCTCGACGGTGAGCTTTTCCTCGATGGGCCGGGCGTCGGGCAGCGAGGCCATGAGCACCAGGTCCTCGTTGTCCTTGTCGAGTGTGACCGCGACTCTAAAGTCACCTTCCCGGTCGGCAAACGTCTTTGCGCGCACCCTGCCCTGGCCGTCGCTCAGGCTGATCTCGGCCTCGGCCTCGGTGCGACCGGCCAGATTGAACGCGCGGTCAGGAACCACGAATCGCCGCGGGCCGGTTTGGACCAGGGCCTTGTCATACACAATCTCGATGGATGCCTCGGGCACCACCACCACACTGCGGTTGACGGTGGAGACGTTCCCGGCCGCGTCGGTGGCGACAAGAGCGATGGTGTTGAGGCCCTCGGAAAGGCTCACCTCGGATCGGAACTTCCCATCCGGTCCCGCGGAGAGCGGCTTGCCGCCCACCAGGAGTGTGGCGTCTTTCTCCACCTCGCCCGAGATCGCGATGGTGCGCGTTCGAATGCGGGTATTCGCCTTCGGAGCGTCGAGCATGAGGTAAGGGGGAGTCGCGTCCTTGAAGACGCGGAAAGCCCTTTCTTCGCTCTTGGGTCCGGGGAAAGCTTCTGCGTCGATCGCCGCCACTCTCCAGAAATAGACTCCCTCGGCCAAACCTTCTTCGGAGGCGTTTGGTACTCGCAGATCCTTGCGATTGCGGATGATCTTCTTGAAGGCGCTGTCTGTAGCGACCTCAAGCCAGTAACTCCTGGCATCCTTGATCGCGTCCCAGGCCAGGGTGACTTTCGCAGGGGTCGTGGCTTCGTTGAGTGGAAGCGTCAGCCCTGGCCCCGGAAGCAGGTCTTTGGGGGCGCTGAGGCTCGAGTCGGCGCGCAACGTGGCACCCTGGTTGGCCTTCAAGACGACCGATTTCCCGCCCGAACTCACCTCGAGCTCACCTTCGTAGTTGGCAAATCGGGTCGCCGCCGCCTCCTTCTTGATCCAGAATTTGGTCGAGCGCACCTGGGTTTGCGCCCCCCCAGCCTGGAAGGCGAACTTGTTACGCTGGCGTCCTCCAGGATCGAGAAGGGCCGAAGCGTCGCCCTCGATCAGGCTGACGCTCTGTTCCTGTTTCTTCTCGTAAAGGTCGGATCGCATTTTCTGGATCACGGCCTGTGAGTTCTCGTTCAGCCGCAGCCGGCTGCCGTCCTGAAATCGGACCTCGGCGAGCGAATCGGCGAGGGTCCGGACCTTCTGGCCTTCTTTGAGCTTGGCGTTGATCAGGGCGTGTGTCCAGGTCAGTTCGGCCTGGCCCCGGGTCTGCACGGTCCCTTTGCGTTCACTCAGCACCGCCTCGCCGGCCACATGCCGCTTGGCCTGACTGCGCGATGACGCCAGATCCGCCTCGCGTCTGGCCGACGCGGCCAGCTGCAGGCAATCTGCCCATAGTCCCCCCCGACGCTTGGCGAGCGCCTGATTCCGAAGGTCGATGGCCCGGGCGATAGTGTCGGCGGCGAAGAGCTGCGAGCCAGCCAGGGTCGCTTTCTCGATGGCGTCAGCGGAGCGGCCGAGTTCGATGGTCGCGCGCGAGACGTCCGTCGCCGGAATCTTGAGACTCATGCCGGGCTTGATCGCCGAGGGAGAGTCGAGGTTGTTGGCCTTGAGGATCTCCCTCCACATGTCGGGGTCGTTAAGGTACTCGCGGGCCAGGGCGCGGATGTTTTGCCCTTCTTTGACGACCACGGCGATGGTCTGCTGAGGCTGCGCCCAGGCAGTCGCGGTCATGAGGACCAGTGCCCGAAGCATCATCGCGGTCTTGTTCATCGACCCCCCAACAGAAAACTCGCCTTGAACGACTCTCTCGCCCGACAATGGGACGCCGCTATCGCACTGACGGCGTCGCGGGACGCCGACGAACATCGACGAACGAAGCCTGTCGAAATGAGGGGTAATTGTACGCTGCGGATTCATCCGCGAAGGACAAGACGGAGTTCACCGCCCAGCCCAAAGCCCGCTGAGCACCACTCTCTCACCAGACCGCCCCAACGTTTTCAACTGCACGTTCCGGGTTTCGGTTGGCGTTGTGCAAGCGCGGGCCGAATCACGAACGCAACCTGCCCGCCCTAATGTAGGGGCGACCCTTGTGGTCGCCGTGATCTCGCGACCACGGTTCTGAAGGTAGGGGCGACCCTTGTGGTCGCCGTGATCTCGCGACCGCGGTTCTGAAGGTAGGGGCGACCCTTGTGGTCGCCGTGATCTCGCGACCGCGGTTCTGAAGGTAGGGGCGACCCTTGTGGTCGCCCTTGCGGAAAGGGTAGGCACAAGGCCTACCCCACAGCAGGGCAGCGAGCCGAATCAATCGCCTGCGGGAGGACGTCCGGGCGGTGTGGCGGGCGTCATCTTGTACTCCTTCGGCGGATCGAGACCCAGCAGATGCTTGACGAAGTAATCCCAGCGCCGGCGCATGACGTAGGGGCCATCCGTGCCGAAGCCGTGCCGCTGGTACGGCAAAAGGAGGAGGTCGAAGTCCTTGTTCGCCTTGATGAGCGCGTCCATCACGAGATAGGTGTTCTCCGGCGGCACGTTGTCGTCCTGCATGCCGTGCATCAGAAGCAGCTTACCCTTCAGGTTCGTCGCCATCGTCTGGTTCGCCTCGACGTCGTAGCTGTCCGGCGCGCCATTCGCGCCCTTGACCAGAAGGCCCTGGTACCTCTCACCCCAATCGTCCTCATAGACCCGCTGGTCGTGGTTGCCCGACTCCGCGATGCCGACCTTGAAGAAGTCCGGATAGCGGAACAGGGCGCCCGCGGTGATGAAACCGCCGCCTGAGTGGCCCCACATGGCCGCGCGGTCGATGTCGATCCACGGGTGCCTGCTCGCAAGTTCCTTCATCCCCGCCACCTGATCGGGAAGCGTGTTGTCGCGGCCCATCGCACCGTAGTACGCATCGTGGAACGACTTCGACCGGCCCGGTGTGCCCATGCCGTCGATCGACACTACGATGAAGCCGAGTTCCGCGAGCGCTTGCTTGTCGCCGCGCGCGGCCGCGAACGAACGCGAGCCTACGCTGCCCGACTGCGGCCCGGGATACGCTTGGTTGATGATCGGGTACTTCCTGGACGGATCGAGGTTCGCAGGCCGGAACAACTGGCCGTAGATGTCAGTCTTGCCGTCACGGCCTTTGACGCTGAAAGTCATGGGCGGCTTCCATCCGGTGGCCATGAGCTTGCTGATGTCGGCCTTCTCGAGCGGCATCACGTGCCGGCCCAGAACATCTCGCAGCACCACCGACGGCTCGCGTTCGGGGGTGGACGACGTGTCGATCAGGAACTTTCCGGTGGGCGACGGCTGCGCATTGTGG
>CAZFQH010000365.1:0-4690 GCA_964520805.1 uncultured Acidobacteriota bacterium
GCGTCCGCGCTGCCGGTCCTACGATCCGCGCAACTGGGGCGCCGATGCGATCTACGACATCGTGGACAACAAACTGATCTACCGCGGCACCTACAAACTCCCCGCGCCGCAGACCGAGACCGAAAACTGCGTGGCGCACAACGGCTCGATCGTACCGGTGCCGGGCCGCGACATCTTCGTGCAGGCCTGGTATCAGGGCGGCCTGTCGGTGATCGACTTCACGGACAGCACAAAGCCCACCGAGATTGCGTACTTCGACCGCGGTCCGATCAGCGACAAGGCCGAAGTCCTCGGTGGTTACTGGTCGACCTACTGGTACAACGGCCGGATCTACGGCACGGAAATCGCCCGCGGTCTGGATGTGCTGGAGCTTCTGCCCAGCCCTTATCTGACCGCCAATGAGATCGCCGCGGCGAAACTCGGCAATCAGGGCGGGGTGTTCAACCCGCAGCAGCAGCTCCCAATCGCCTGGCCCGATGCTCCCGTGGTGGCGCGCGCCTACATCGACCAGCTGCTGCGTGAGGGTGGCTTCACCGCCGCCAATGTCGCGACGCTCTCCGCCATGTTGGACAAGGCACAGGCGAGTCTCGACGCCGGACGGAAGGACGCGGCGGTGGCCGCCTCATTGCGAACCCATGTCGGGCATCTGAAGGGTGCTTCGGCCGGCACGCGCAAGGCGATGCTGGCGAAGGTGATGGAAGCGCTCGCGTTAAAGCTCAGCTAAGCTTCAACGAGGTGAGCAGATCTGCGAACGCCACTTCTGCGTGTATTCGCTCGCTCCCAGATCCTTGGTTTGGGTCAGGTGGATGATCCCTTTGTTCTCGGGCTCAAGTTGCCCCTCCTGGTCGGCGAGGGCGCCGCCCTGGAACTGCACGCGGCGGGCGGCCGCATCGAAGGTGTAGGTTCCTCCGCTGCCCTGCGTTGTGGTGTAGCGCCCGCCCTCGATGGTGATACGTTGCGTGGGCGTGTAACGCCCGCTCAGGTACACACCACAGCCGTAGGTCCCCGTTTTCAGCCCGCCGCCCGTACCCAGAATGGGAGGCTGCGCTGAGGGATTCGGCACCCCGAGCCCCGAAGCGGAAGGCGAGGCGCCGAGACGGCGGACATTCGCTTCCTTATAGTAGGAGTCCTGCGCGTATTCGTCGTGTTTGATGAGATAGGAACCGGCATAGCCTTCGGTGCCGACTTTCGCGACCGTGCCCTTGTACCAGGCGATATTCCAGCCCTCGACGCGATCCCCAACCTTGTAGGCGGTTCCAGGCGTAGGTGCCGCATTCGCTGAGGGGATACCGAGAGCCCCGGGCGCGCCGCTCTTCGCCGGAACCGCCGGGACGGAACCTTGAGGTCGGACTTCGTTCGGACGGAAGTATCTGGCGAAACCCGTGCTCTCGTTGTAGGTCCCGTCCGCCGCTCGATAGAGAACGAGAACACCGGAGGAGTCGACGCGCTGGACGCGACCAATGGTTCCCCAGTTGCCATAGGCAAAAACTTCCACGGTCTGGCCGGGTTGAAGGGTCTGAGCCCAGGCAGAGACCGAGCCCAGAAGGAGACAGGCACCGATGACGGCAGCACGAAGCAGCGATTGCGGCATGAGCCCCCCTTGGGAACGAACGATCCATCGATCGCTTAAACCCTAGCATGGGGGCTTTGGTGGCCCGGTTCAAGGTCGGTTCAGCAGCGGGTGCGCATCGACTCGCGGTTTCGTTCCTGGGCCGCCGGGCTCTCGAAGCCCTTCGCGACCGCGTTCGCCCATGCCTTCTCGATGTAGATGGCGGCATCGGGAGTCTTGCAGTCGGTGTCGCCATGATCGACGGTCACGGGGCCGATCTGTTTGGCGGCGGCGAGCGCAGTCTTGCGCATGACGACATCCCGGCACCCGATCGAGATGAGCGCGCCGTTCATGGCCTCGCGCTCGTGGTTTGGCGTCTTGTGGATAGTCTTCTGGATGGTCGCGAGGCGAGGGGCGAACCAGTCGGGCGAGAGCGTCTCGTCGCGCATGGCGAGCGCGCCCAGCAGCACCCAGCCGCCACCGCGGAGGATTTCTGACTTGGACTTGACCCAGGCGTCGACGCGGGAGGCGCCATGAGGCCCCTCCACGGCCAGATGGGCCACATAAGCGTTGCACCCGCGCATGGTCATTTCCGAGGCCCAGCGGTCGAGATCCTTTGCAGACATGAGTCGCGGATCGGCGATCTTGACCGCGAGGTTGCGCGCATCAACGTTCCCGGTCTCCCATAACGCCAACGCCAGTTCCTGATCCACCTTGATGCGTTTCACCAGCGTCTTCAGGTCGGCGAAGCTCACACCGAACATGGGTCCGGTCGCCCCGCACCGGGCGTAGGTCTTGCGGGCCTGATCCGTGCCCGCCTTCTCGAGGGCCGACATCACTTCGGCCAGAGACATACGAGAGGGGGCGGACTTGGCCGCCGGTTTCGACTTCGGTGCGGCAGAGGGCTTCGGCTTTGCGGCCATGGTCGTTTCTCCTTAAGCGTTCACCGATCGCATCAAGCGCCGGTGGAATCGGCCGTGCAAAGCTCGTCGGCCTATTGCGTTTCGAACTTCCGGCGCCTGCGACTCTACCCCCGGAAAAGCGGGAAGAGAAGGGAACTCGAACCGTGTGATACCCTCGCGGCGCCTTGTTTCTCCCCGGTCTCATCCTGTGCGCCTCAGGCACACTGTTTCTCCTTACGGGCGACCGGGCGCCACGCCCCTCCGACCTCGTCAGTGCCCTGATCCTCATTGAAGGAGGCGTTTGAGCGGGACCGAGCCGCAACGCGCGGGCAGCGCTGCGCCCCTGGCCCTCGCCGCCGCCACCTTCCTCTTAAGCGGTGCGAGCGGCCTCGTGTACCAGGTGTCGTGGCAGCGCATCCTCGCTCTCCAAAGCGGCATCGGGCTTTACTCGATCGCTATGATCGTGGCCGCCTTCATGGCGGGCCTGGGGGCCGGAAGCCACATCGGCGGGCGCCTGAGTCAGAAGCTCGACCCGCGGCGGGCGCTCCTCACGTTCTCCCTCGTGGAACTGGGCATCGGTGCTTTCGGCGCCCTGAGTCCGTGGCTCTTCTACGACATCCTCTACCTCCGCGCCCCGTGGCTCTACGGATCACCCTGGACGGCAGGCGTCGCCCACTTCGCGGCTCTCGCCATTCCCACCTTCCTCATGGGTACGTCGCTGCCCTTCCTCGTGCGGGCGATGGTGGCCGAAGTGCCTTCGGCCGGACGCACGATCGGCGTGCTCTACGGCATCAACCTCCTGGGCGCTGCGGCGGGCGCCCTGCTCACGCCCTGGTTTCTCATCCGCCTCTACGGCGTGCGCGGCGCGATCTGGTGGGCGGCCGCCGGCAACATTCTCGCGGGGCTCCTGGCCCTTTCGATCCTCGCGTGGTTCCGTAACCGAAAGACGGTGGACAGAAGCGGGGTTGAGCCGGCCGAGAGTGCTGTGCCCGTTCAGGGTCCAACCCAGTCATTTTCTATGTGGTTGGCGCTTTACGGTCTTTCCGGCTTCTGCGCCCTCTCGCTCGAGATTCTCTGGTTCAGGCTGCTCGAGGTGGCGGTCAAGGCGAACGCGTTCACCTTCGGAACGATGCTCTCGCTCTACCTGCTCGGCTGTGCTTTGGGGTGTCTGGTGGCGGCGCCTCTTGTGGGGCGCCTCGCGCGACCTCTGCGGACATTCCTGCTCTGTCAGTGCGTGATGATCGGCTACGCCGGTTTCGCGGTCTGCCTGCTTGCCACCTGGCCGGTGGACGGTTTTCCGCTCGACTGGTTCTGGAACTACTGGGGGGACACCCACGGTTTCCCCCTCGGCCCGCGGGGTCTCGACCGTCCGGCGTTCAAGCACCTCTATGTGTGGCTGCCGGTAGCCCTTTATGGCCTGCCCACCGTCCTGATGGGCTTCTCATTCCCAGTATTGCAGCGCGCGGTCCAGAACGATCCGCAAACGAGCGGGCGCAAGGTGGGCCTCCTGCAAGCGGCGAACATCCTGGGCTGCATGCTCGGAAGTCTCGCCGTCGGCCTGTTGATGCTGACCTGGCTCGGAACCACCGGAACCTTCCGCCTGCTGATGTTCGTGGGGGCCGCCTTCGCGACGTTCGGGCTTCGCCACTTCGGAGTGCGCTCTCTCTTTGCACCAGCACTCGTCTCCCTGCTCGCACTCGCCGCCCTTCTGCCCACGCAGAGTGGACTCTGGCTTCGCCTTCACGGCACGACGGACGTGGTGACCCTAGTGGAAGAGGACGCAACCGGCGTCTCCGCGATCCTCCCGGATGGGCCTTCCTGGCGCGTTTTCGTGGGAGGCAAGAGCCACAGCTGGCTTCCTTTCGGCGGTATCCACACGGCCCTCGGCGCGGTACCCGCGATCGTCCACCCGGCCCCGGTCGATGTGGCGATCATCGGGCTCGGTTCGGCGGACTCGGCATCGGCCGCCGGAGTCCGACGCGAGACCCGCTCGATCACGGTGTTCGAGATCTCGGGGCCACAACCGCGCCTGCTGCGGCGTCTCGCGGAGCGAGAGAACCTCGCCGGCCTGCGCCGCTTTCTCGCCGACCCTCGCGTGAATATCGTCGTGGCCGATGGACGCAACGCGCTCGCGCGGGGGGAGAAGCGTTACGACCTCATCGAAGCCGACGCACAGTGGCCGGACGTCTCCTACGCCGGCAACCTCTATTCCGCGGAGTTCTTCGCACAGCTTTCAAAG
>CAZFQH010000366.1:0-4681 GCA_964520805.1 uncultured Acidobacteriota bacterium
CGCCCTGCGAGATCGGAACGGCCGGGCACCCACAAGGGGTGCCCCTACGCTTCGAGGGAAAGGTCGCGACCCTGGTGGGTGCCCTTCCGCAAGTGCAGGTGCGCGCCTCCCAAAGGGCGACCATAAGGGTCGCCCCTATATTCTCCCGATCGCGTCGTAACCGTGGCCCTGGTTTGTCCGAGGTTCCTGGCTCTGGTAGTCTCCCCCCCAGCAAATGACGGGTGCTTCGCGGTATTCGTCTCCACAAACTGGTCGATAGTCCTCGTTTCCAGGACGAAGAAGGGGCAAGGTGCCCGAGCGAAAAACGCAGTCGAGCGAGTTCGCGAGGGTTCTCCGTGAAGCCGCTCCCTACCTCGGTCTGGGCACGGCACTCGCCGCTACCATCGGGCTGCTCTTCGCCTTCGGTTTCTGGCTCGACGGATTGATGGGGACGAAACCCGCAATGTCCCTGGCGTTTGGCTCTTTGGGGGTTCTGGTCGCCCTTGTTCAGTTCATAAGGGTGGCATCGAACCTCAACAAGCCCCCCGGCTCCACCCCGAAAACCTGACTTCAAGTCCCACCGATTCCACGACCCGAAGCCAACTAAGCCCCCAAAGCCTTGAAATCCTCCCTCCAACTGGCGTTTGGCATGACCGTGTTCGGCGCGGCCTCGTACCTGGTCGCAGCCGGGTTGCTTGACGACGCTCGATCGGAAACCGCGGTCGGACTTGCCGCTCTGATTGCTACTGGAAATGGCGTGGCGGCGTTGGTCCTTTCGCAGATTGGCGCCTCCCTTCCATCGACCATGGGCTTCTTCGGCGCGGTCTTCGGCGGCATGGTCTTGCGCATGGCGACCACCCTTTTTGGCCTGCTCGTCGGCACCAAGGTTCTCCTCCTGCCCGTCGTTCCTTTCGCGGTGGCGCTGCTGGCGTTCACCGCACTCTTCACCGCCGCCGAAGTGGCGTTGTGGTCGCGGCAGAATTTCTCTCCGAAGGTTCAAATTTCATGATGGTTGGCGCCTTCCTCATAGCAGTCGCCCTGGCCGCGGCCCCGCAACACGAGACCGCCGCCACGCAGGCGAGCCCGGTCGCCTCCCCGGTGGCGGCCGACGCGGGAATGCCCTCGGTCGAGGCCCCTAAAGAAGGCGCCCCGGGCGCGGTGCAGGCTCAACCGGCTCCGGCTGCGGCCCCAGGAGCCGAAGCGCACGCCGCGGCTCCGGGCGAGAGTCACAGGGGTGCGGCCGAAACGCTGATGCACCACGTCACCGACGACGCTCAGTACCGCCCGTTCGGCCTTCCCTTCGTGTTCCCCGGCGGCAAGCACCTTTTCTTCCTGCTCTTCGTGATGGGCATCGTGATTTTGATCGCGCGCGCGGCCATCGCAAGCTATAAGAACGGCGCACCCAAGGGCATCGGCTCGGTGGTCGAAACCCTGGTCGTCTACGTGCGGGACGAGATCGCGCTCAAAAATATCGGCCACGACGGGGCAAAATACACCCCGCTGCTCCTGAGCTTCTTCTTCTTCATCCTGTTCGCGGCCCTCGTGGGCCTCGTGCCCTTCACGGGAACCTCCACCGGTAACCTCTCGGTCACCCTGGCCCTCGCCACCATTTCGTTCGCGGCCCAACAGTACGCGGGCATTTCCAAATACGGTGTTGCCGGACACTTCAAGAATCTGGTGCCGCATGGCCTGCCCGCTCCCCTGTTGATCGTCATGATCCCCATCGAGGTGCTGGGCATGTTCACCAAGCCCTTCGCCCTCATGATCCGACTATTCGCCAACATGCTGGCCGGCCACATGATGATCACCGCCCTGCTGCTGCTGGTGCCCCTGTGCGCCCAGATCTCGCAGACCCTCGGCATCATCATGATCCCTATCTCTTTGGGCATGGCCCTGTTCATCATGTGTCTTGAGGTGCTGGTCGCTTTCATCCAGGCCTACGTCTTCACTTTGTTTTCCGCCATTTTCATCGGGATGTACGCGCATCCCTCCCACTAGTGGCCTGTATCAGAGGAATAGAAACCGCCGGAACGCCGATGCATCCCCGCTCGCTTCGTTGTTCGTCGCCCGAATATTCCCGATATTCGCGGCTCCTCTGCGCCTCGCGACTCGGGGCGCCTCGACGTTCGGGCGATTCCTCTTTCTCTGATACAGACCACTAGAATCCGTTTCAACCCGTAAAAAACCCCGTTCATAACCAGGAGCAAAACGCACATGGACAACCCCACAGGGCTCGCCTATCTCGCCGCCGGCATCGGCAGCGGTCTCGCCATCATCGGTGGCGGTCTTGGCATCGGCAAGCTTGCCGCTTCCGCGATGGAGGGCATCGCCCGTCAGCCCAACGCCTCGGGTGAAATCCGCGGCGCCATGATCGTGGCCGCCGGCCTCATCGAGGGCGCCACACTGTTCGCCCTCGTCATCATGATCCTGCTCGTCATCAAGTAAGACCTTGCTCCCAAACTTGACCGCCCTCCCGCTCCTGGCGGGAGGGTTGACGGACATCAACCTGACGCTCACCGCGTTCACGTTGATCCTGTTCACTCTTTTCGTTCTCGTCCTCTCGAAGTTCGCCTGGGGGCCGCTGCTCGCGGCCATCGACGAGCGGGAGAAGTCAATCCGGGAAGCGCTCGAAGGGTCGCAGAAGGCCAACGCGGAAGCGGCCGCCCTGCTCGCCCAGCACAAGGATCTGGTTCGCCAGATCGGCGCAGAACGAGAAGAGATCATCAAGAAGGCCACCAGGGACGCCGAGGAGTTCAAAGTCGACCTGATGGCCAAGACGCGCACCGAGGGCGATGACATCGTCCGCCGGGCGAAGGAGCAGATCGCGAGAGAGACGTCCGTGGCTCTTGCGAAACTGCGCGAGGAAGTGGCAGATCTGGCCATTCTGGGCGCTTCTCGGATCGTGGCTTCGTCCATGACTCCCGAGGCGCAAAGGAAGCTTGTCTCCGAGTTCGTCGACACTCTGCCCAAGGTCAAGAACTGATATGGCCAAAAGCGAAGTGGCTCAGATGTTCGAAACCCTGCCCAAGATGTTCATCAAAGGCAGCGTGAAGACACCTCGCACGTTCTACTTCTCTCTTGATGACGTCGAGAAGTGGACAGTGTCGATCGACAGCGAGAAGTGCACCGTGGCCGCCGGCAAAACCGACGACGCGGACTGCTTCTTCAAGTCAACGTCGAAGGTTTTCCTGGATGTTTGGACGGGAAAGAAGACGCCTTCCGCCACCGACTTCATCACCGGAGCGATCAAGAGCAACAATCCGATGATGCTCAAAGAGTTCATGAACGCGTTCAAGCACCCGGCCTGAAACGGGCTTTACCTTTACGACGTGCCGTGCCCCGTGGCGACCGCAGAACGGTCGCCTCGTTCGTTTTAGTGGAGCCCGGCGAGGTGGAGGACCTCGGCCCCCATCAACGATAGGGCGACGCCCAGAAACACCGCGGCCGCCATTCGGATGCCCCGGATCGAGTTAACTTCTGGGATGAGGTCGGAGGCCGCCACGTAGAGCGTGACTCCGGTGGAGAGCGGCAGCGCCACGCCGACCCATCCAGGGTCGACCAAAGAGAGAGCGCCGAGCAGGGTCGCCGCGGCCAGGACCAGCGAGGCACGCAGGGCCCCGCGACGGCCTTGGCCTGAGGCGAGGGCGATGGAGGCGACCGTGAATCCTTCAGGCAGTTTGTGGAGAAGGATCGCCACAAAGACCAGGATTCCCAATGACCGGGAGACCGCAAGGCCCGATGCGATCGAAAGACCGTCGAAGAAGGCATGGACCGAAAGGCCGGCAAGGGCGGTCCAGGGTGCTCCCGGTTTTTCCATGGCGTGAGAGTGGGTCTCCTCTCCGAAATGGAAATGGGGTGCTACCGTGTGCTCGAAAAAGTGCACCAGGAAGTAGCCGGCAAGAATCAGCAGCGGCCCGCGACCACCGTCTCCCACCGCCACCGGAAGCATGTGCACGAGAGTGGTGGCCAGCATGAAGCCCGCTCCCAGGCCCACGAAGTAGCGCAGGATGAGATCGTTCCAGTGCCGTCTGGAAACAAGGATGAGGCCGCCCGCGATATTCGCGAGGGCGGCGATCAGTCCGAAGACAAGCGGCGTGACGGGAAAGCCGCTCATCGGACCAGGTGAGTCATCGATGTCTCAGGCCGGAGGGCAAGCCGCCTACACGCTTTCGCGGAATCGTTCGACCAGATGCACCAGCGTCTTCACCCCAAACCCCAGAGCACCGGCCTCGTAGTAGCGCCATTCGCGGTCACGAAACATAGGACCGGCGATATCGAGATGGGCCCAGGCCACACCTTCGGGGACGAACTCGCGCAGAAAAAGTGCCGCGGTAATCGCACCCGCCACCCCACCGGCGGCGATGTTGTTGATGTCCGCGTATGGAGTCTTGAGCGAATCGCGATACTCCTCAATCAGGGGAAGTTCCCAGAACGCCTCGCCGTGACTCTCGCCGGCCGCGATCACGCGGCGGACCAATTCACGGTGAGTGCCGAGGACTCCGGCCACCGACGGCCCGAGGGCTCGCACCACCGCCCCGGTGAGGGTGGCGATATCGACGATGTGGGTGGCGCCCTCTTCGCCCGCGCGAGCCAGGCCATCCGAAAGCACCAATCGGCCTTCGGCATCGGTGTTGTCGACCATGATGCTTTTGCCATTTTTCGCGATGAAGATGTCGCCCGGCCGGTTGGCTTGATTGCCGGG
>CAZFQH010000367.1:0-4663 GCA_964520805.1 uncultured Acidobacteriota bacterium
GGTGGCCATGTTTCTGAGTGCGGCTCTCGTCACCGCCCTCGCCATAACCCCCACGATCCACGTGGGCTTCCATTTCAACCGCTATCTCCTCTTCGCCCTCCCCCCGCTGCTGGTTCTGATGGCGCTCGGCCTCGGCGCCGCGGCGGACTTCTTCGGAACCCCCAATAGCCGGTCGCGAGAGACCGCGTTTCGGGGACTTTCCGCCCTCGCGCTGACCTTCTCGGTCATCAGCGTCTTTCGCTTCGCTCTCATCTATGGGGACAACGCCTCCTCGGTGTTCGCGCGGGAAGAGGCCCTGTTCTCATTCATTCGCCGGAACCTGCCCGAGGACACGCTCTTTCTCAACAACGCCACCGCAATCGAATACTCCACGAGCCGCCGCAGCCTCAACCTCGGCGGGGTGGTGACACCCGCGTTCGCCTCGGTCCTGCCCGCGGAGACGGAGTCCGCGGCCTTCGAAATCCTCAGCCGCTCTCCAAAGGCTGAACTCCCGCGGTACCTGATCGCCCCGGAAGACTATGCCCGGGATTCGGGACTCCGGATTCTGGTAGGAGGCCCCCCGGTCTACGTCACGAGCAGCCTGCAGGTCAGCGAACTCGCGATCTATCCGCTGAGCAGCGAACTGCTCGGTCTGCAGCACACACCGCAGCGGCTCGAAACCCCCGAGGGCCTGGTCCTCACCGATGCCCTGAATGTGGGCGAACCGGAGTCGGAGCGTTTGCACGGATATCGGTTTCAATCATCGGTGGGGACGCGCAGCCTTTTCGCGGCACTGACCACCGACCGCTATCGGGGCGAGCGACGCGGGGCGGGCCTCGAACTCGCGGACGGCGGGCGGCTCATCATGGGCGCGGAAGAATTCGACCTCGCCACCCCGGGAAGGGGGGAGGTGTGGCTCGCGATGCGAACCCACCCCGAGCCCGTGGTGCGATTGGAGCACCCCACCGAGCGAAGGCGCGTGGCCTTTGCTCTGGGCGAGAACCGGATTCGATTCTCCACCCGCCTCGGCTCAACCGACTGGCTCCCGACCCCTCTGGAAGCGGGCTGGAATGAGATCGGGTACCGGCTGCCGGAAAACCTCGTCGAGGGCGACTCCACCCGCGTGAAGGTCGAGGGTCGGTTCAGCAGCTTCATTTACTGGGCGTTCCGCAAACCCAAATGAGCCGGCAGGCGCGGTGCGCCCTCGGCCTCTTCCTGCTCCTTCAGGGTGTGCTGCTTGGCCTCGCCTCGGGACGGGCGAGAACCATCGACGAGCACAGCCTTCACTTCATGGCCGAGTCGTGGGCGGCGCGCGGCTCGTTCGCGGTGCCCCAACTCCGGAGCCTTGGCTCGTTCTACGGAAAGACGTCGCAACAAGCCGAGCCTTATGCGCCCTATAGCCCCGGGCAGCCAGTGGTTTCGGCGATGTACCTGCAAGCACTCGGACCCGGATTTCGAAGCGCGGCCCCGCGGCCCGAAGGCGAATCGATGCTGTTCGCGAACCAGGCGGCCACGAGTGTTCTCAACACCACCCTCACCGCGGCGATGGCCGCCTTTTTTCTGATGGCCCTGTTTGGCGTGGGAATCGCCGTGAAGGACGCGCTCGTCGCCACCGTCCTCCTGATCGTCTCGACTCCCCTGCTGAGTTATTCCAAGTACGGCTTTTCCGAGCCCTTCCTTGCCCTCCTCGGAACCGTGGTGCTTCTGGGTCTCATCACATGGGACCGGGGTGACTCCCGAGGACTTTGGCTGGCCGGGCTCGGCTCAGGTCTCGCCGTGGGGGTGAAGCTCGCGGTGGGCGGACTTCTGGCGGGTGCTTGCGGTATCGCTCTGCTCAGCCGCGCGGAAGGCCGAACCTGGCGAAACCTGCGGCACTTCGCGCTCATCCCTGCCATCGCCCTCGCCCTCCACTTCATCTGGAATTTCGTGCGGTTCGGCGACCCTCTCGATCTCGGTTATCCGGCGGCCGCGGAAATGGGCCGCCGTCTAAACGACTTCGACTCGCCACTCCTCGTCGGACTCTTCGGCCTTCTGCTGAGCCCGGGGAAGGGCCTTTTGTTCTTCGCGCCCGGCGCGATCGTCGCCTGCCTGGGTCTGCGTGCGGCCTTCCGCGCGAGCCCCTCGGCGACGGTCTGCGGGGCGGTCTTCCTGGTTTCAAGCCTGCTGCTCTATGCACGTTACTCAGCCTGGGAGGGCGGGTACTGCGTGGGCCCGCGGTATCTGCTGCCCGCGCTGCCCTTCCTGTGGCTGGGCCTTCCCTTCCTGCTTCAAACGAAATGGAAACGGCTCGTTCTTCTCGTCTGCCTCGTGGGGTGCGTGGCCCAGATTCCGGCGTTGACCACGAGCTTCACCGAAGACCAGATCATTGGGGGCCGTTACTACGATGCCTCGTACCACTATCGGCTGGACTTCACGCCCGCCGGACATTGGGCGCTCGCCCTGCGGTACCTGCCCGGCCTCCTCAACGGAGAGGCGTGGGATCAGCCTCTGGGTCTCGGGCTCGATTTCTGGTTCATTTTTCTGGTGCGCGCGGAGTTCAGCCGTTCCTTGATCCTTTCGTGGTTCCTGATCAGTATGGCGTGCGCGGGTGCTGGATGGTGGATGCTTCGGCGCGACGCGAACCGGGACGTGTAACCTCCCGCGTGGTGGGGAGATTTTTTCTGGATTCCAGCACCATCCGGATCCGTTTGGCATCGGCGCTGATCCTCCTCAGCGCGGCCTTGATGTTCGTGGGCTCTTTCGGAAAGTGGGCGGACCCGATCATCGACTTTGGTCGCGAGTTGTACGTGCCGTGGCAACTGGCCCAGGGAAAGCACCTGTACACCGACATCACCTACTACTACGGTCCCTTCTCGCCTTACTTGAACCTCCTCTGGTTCAAACTGTTCGGGGTTTCCTATCTGAGCCTGGTGGCGGGGAATGCCCTGGTGTTTCTGACCCTGCTGAGCCTGCTCCACTTCCTCCTTCGAGAACTGAGCAGCGTTTTTGCCGCTACGGTTGCCTGTCTGGTCGCGGTGCTGGTGTTCGGCTTCAGCCAGTATGTGGATATCGGAAACTACAACTTCATGAGTCCCTATTCTCATGAGGTGACTCACGGCCTCCTGCTCGCCATCGGCGCGTTTGCGGCACTGCATCGATTCGCGCGGACCTCATGGATCCCCTGGCTTTTGGTCAGCGGGCTGCTCCTTGGGGTCACGTTCCTGACCAAACACGAGGTGTTTGTGGCGGCCGCGGCCGCGAGTGCGGTGGGGGGAGTGCTGCTGGTGCACGGAGGGTGGATCCCCAAGGCGCGGAGAGGTGCCTTCGCGGCCTGGGGTCTGGGTGCGGCCGCTCCCCCACTGCTGGCCTTCGCACTTTTGTGCACTCAGATGGAACCAGGGACCGCCCTGAGGGGGATTCTCGGCCCCTATCCGTTCCTGTTGAATGCCGATGTGTGGGCCAACCCCTTTTTCGCGGACCGCTCCGGCTTGACCGACCCGTGGGGCCAGACGCTCGCGGCCGCGCGCTGGGCTTTGACCGTGGCGGCGCTGATGGTCGCCGCTCTCGGTCTCCAGTGGGCGGCAAAGAGACGAGGGCGCCTCCGCCCCGTTCTCATGGCACTTGGGTACCTCCTCCCGATCGCCGGAGGAAGCCTCCTTGCCCCTGCGGACTGGAATACGGTGTTGACGCCTCTCCCTTTCCTTCTGCTCGCGAGCGTCGTTGTCCTGACGTGGCGCGGCCGAACCGCCGAACGCGGGTCGGAGCGCTGGCTCCTCGGCCTGATCCTGACGGTCTTCTCGCTGATGCTCCTCCTGAAGATGCCGCTCAACGCGCGCGTTCATCACTATGGTTTCGCGATGGCGCTGCCGGGAGTGATGCTGGGAGTGATCGCCTGGCTGGAAGTGATTCCTGTACATTGGAAGCGAGTCGGCCCGGACCGGGGCCTTTTTCAAGCGGTGGGACTGGGAGCGATAACGCTCTTCACTCTCATCCACCTCGTTTCCGCGTTCGTGCGTTTCGGAACGCTCAACTACCCTCTGGGTGCAGAAGCCGACCGGATCTGGGCGAACGGGCGCGCCGCCATTGTCCAATCCGCGGTCGCCGCAGTCGAGACCCTGACCCGGCCACAACACACTCTGGTGGTGGTTCCGGAGGGCGCGATGATCAATTTCCTGAGCCGTCGGGCGAGCTCGATCTCTCACCTCACCTTCCTCCCTACGGATCTTGCTCAATACGGGGAAGGGACGATCGTAGGGCGACTGGCCGCACGTCCTCCCGACTACCTGATGGTTCTGGCCCGGCCTTTGCGGGATTTGCGTGAATACGGATGCCAGGCTTTCGGCGAAGACTGTGCCCGGGAACTGAGTCGGTGGATCGACGCCCATTACCTTCAGGTGTTCGCGGAAGACGAAAACGGCGTCCCTTTGTATTCTCTGCGGGTGCGGCGCGATGACATCGAGAGACCACCCTCTAAGGAGCAAGGTCGACAGGCTCGATGATCCACACAAAAGTCAGCCTGGATCGCTTGGCCTCGGTGGTCGGCATTCTCGTCCTCGCCTGGGTCCCCGTGCGCCTGCTGTCTTTGGGCTACCTGCCGGTGGACGACGCCCTGCGGCACGCCGGGAAGGCGATGACCGAGCGGAGTTGGGGCGATATTCTGGTGGTTCGCCCGGAGATCACCATGGACTCGCATCCGGGTTGGCAC
>CAZFQH010000368.1:0-1577 GCA_964520805.1 uncultured Acidobacteriota bacterium
TAGTTTTCAAAGAACCGTCCGCCGTTTGGGGACTCAGCCAGAATATCGAAAACGGGTAGGGTGAGTCAAGGCTTTGCTGGACTTTTTTTGAAAAGGGATTCTTTGGGATCTCTGCGCTTGGGTGATCACACAAGCGATGGGGGCCTGAGAATGCGACCGACTATTGGGAGTGGCCAAGGCCAAAAAAAACTTTCCGTCCTCGGATCTGGTAGTTATTGCGGGCGACAGTATCGAGGGCCTGCGGGAATAGCCGATGCTCGATTTCCAGAATGCGGCCCGACAGGGAGTCTTCGGTGTCATCCTCGAGTATCGGAACCGGCTCCTGAAGGATGATTGGCCCCGTATCCATTCCGGAATCGACGAAATGCACGGTGGCGCCGGACCATCGCACGCCGGCGTCGAGGGCCTGCTTCTGCGCATGCATGCCTGGAAAGGCGGGGAGAAGGGACGGGTGAATGTTGAGGATCGGCTTATCAAAGGCCTCGATGAAGCTGGGGCTGAGGACACGCATGTAGCCCGCGAGGCAAAGAATGTCGATCGATTCTGCCGCCAGGCTCGCCAGGTTGGCGATTTCGTGCTCCTGCCTCTTTACCCCGCGACTCGGAATGTCGCGCGCCGGAATTCCGGCCTGTTTCGCGATCGAAAGAGCGCCTGCGGCGGCTCGATTCGAAACAACGAGGGCGATCCGGTACGACGAGAAGCTCGTTTGGCCTGCGATCAGGGCGGCGAGGTTGCTCCCTCGACCGCTCGCAAAGACCGCTACGCGCTTCACACCAGGGTGACGCCTTCGCCTGCGACCAAGGCCCCGACGCGGTAGCACGCCTCCCCGCGTGTGGTGAAGGATTGCTCCACCGCTTCGATCTCTGCGGGCGAAACCACGACGATCATGCCGATACCCATGTTGAACGTACGAAACATCTCGTCCCGCTCTACCGGGCCGCCCGCGGCGATGAGCTTGAAGATGGGAGGAGCGGGCCAGGCACCGGTGTGAATGATCGCGGCGACGCCCTGGGGCAGCACACGAGGAATGTTGCCTTGGAAGCCGCCACCGGTGATATGGACCAGGCCCTTGACCCGCCGCTTCTCGAGTTCGGGCCAGAGAGCGCGCAGATAGCTGAGGTGGGGGGCCAAAAGGGCCTCGCCGACGGTTCCGGATAACTCCGGGTGAGGGCTATGAACCGTGAGTCCCATCTTCTCGAGCAGAACCTTACGTGCGAGCGAAAAGCCATTCGTCTGAAGGCCGAGTGAGGGCAACCCCAGCAGAAGATCCCCGGGCTGGATGTCCGGCCGCGGCAGAAGGTGCGAGCGGTCCATCACTCCCACGATGAAGCCCGCAAGGTCGTAGTCGTCCTCGGCGTAGGTGCCGGGCATTTCCGCGGTTTCCCCACCAATCAGCGGGCAGCCGAATTCTTCGCAGGCCCGGTGAACTCCGCGGACAATCGCTTCAACCCGCGATGGATCCATTCTGCCCAAAGCGATGTAGTCAAGGAAGAAGAGCGGCCGGGCGCCTTGAACCAGGATGTCGTTGACGCAGTGCGCCACGAGGTCGTAGCCGACCGTGTCGTGGACCCCACAGT
>CAZFQH010000368.1:1587-4647 GCA_964520805.1 uncultured Acidobacteriota bacterium
CGCGGGCTACCCGAATCTTGGTGCCGACGCCGTCCGTCGAAGAGACCAGAACCGGCTCCGCGAGCCCTGAGAAGTCCGGGCGAAAAACCCCCCCGAACGAGCCGATCTCCGAAAGCACGCTGGCCGATTTCGATTTCGACAAGAGCCGCTTGATGCGGTCCTTTGCCTCGTCCGCCGCCGCTATGTCGACGCCTGCAGCGCGATAGTCCAAAGAGCGGCTCCTTCTTGTGTGGGGGTTTGTGGGGGTTGTGGCGGGGCTTAGCGAATGCTCGCGAGAGCCTCGGCGTTCCTCGTAATCGGGTAGCGATCGGTGAGCGTCTGGAGGAAGCTCGAGAAAAGGCGGTCTTTCTTCGCCGAGATCAAGTCTTCGCGAATGGACGCCCGCTGTTGCACGAGAGCCGCCTCATCGGATGACTTCTTCTCGATGACCCGAACCACCGCGACTCCGGTGGGAGTATCGAGGGGCCCGGAGACCTGCTTCTCGGTCAACGCGAAAGCCTGATCCTCGAGAAGCGTGTTCTGGGGAATCTCCGGGAACGCCTGGCCGCGACCTACGAGCCCCTTGGTCTCGACTCGGGTGACCTTGGCCCTTGCCGCGGCCTTGGCTAGATCTGTACGGGCCGCATCCGACGAGAGAGCCGTGGCGGCCTCGCGCGCCTTCTCGCGGGCAAGGTGTCGCACCAGGTCCTGACGGACCGCATCCTTTACCTCGTTCAATGCCGGAATCTTGGGCTCGAGGATTTCTTCAACTCGGAAGAACACGGCTCCGGCTCCGGCCTGGAATCCGTCCTTCGCCGTCTCCTTCAATTTCAGATCGAAGGCGCTCGACAGAAGAACGGGACTCGTCAACTCCCCGGAACCCTTTCCGAGCTGCAGGGGTTCGCTCTTCTTCACCGTAAGCCCCTGTGCGGTGGCGATTTGCTCAAGAGTCTGATTGGCCTTGACGGCACTTGCCACCGCCTCGGCTTTTTGCGCGGCCAGGTCGCGCGCCTTCGAATCCTGGAGTTGGGCCTCTATTCGCTTACGCGCCTGCTCCAATGGAACGGTGGTTTCGGCGAGCTTCGTGTCGACTTTGATGATGTGATAGCCGAACGAGCTTTTCACGAGATCCGACGTCGTCCCCGGCTCAAGCCCGAAGGCTGCGGTTGAGAACTCCGGCACCATCTGTTCGCGGCTGAAGCACCCGAGACTGCCGCCATTCGAAGCAGAGCTGTCCTCGGAGGCCTCTTTGGCCACTTTCTCGAAGGCCTCGCCTCCTTTGAGGCGGGCCAAGGCCGCCTCGGCCCGTCGCCGGGCTTCCGCGTCCTCGTGTCCTTCGGTGGCAGAAGCGTCCTGCTTCACTTTCACCAGAACATGCCGTCCGCATACCTGGGGCGGGGTCGCGAATTCGCTGGGGTTCGTCCGATAGTAGTTCTCGATCTCGGTTCCGGTTGGAAGAACCTTCGCGCTCAAGTCGACTGGATCGACCAGCAGATAGGACAAAACGCGGCGCTCGGGCAGGCGGTAGCGCTCCTTGTTGGCTTCGAAGCGGCTGGTGATGTCGGTCTCGGAGGGCTGGATCGCTCCGTCGTACTGAGCGGTTGGAATATGAACGTATTCCGCGTGGATGAGCTCGCTCCGGCGCTTGAATTCCGCGCTGACCTCCGCGTCAGAGACCGTCACGCCGTCGGTGACCGCTTCGCGGAGGCGCTGGGCCCGGAGCTGATTCCGGACCTCTTTCTCGAAGTCGATAGCGCTCATGCCCTGCTGGCGGAGGAGCCGGGCGAGGGCCTCGGATCCGATAAAACGGCCTTCGGTCTGCAACTGAGGATCCTTGGTGATGGCTTTCACCACCGCCTCGTCGTCGACCTGGAATCCGAGACGCTCCGCCTCCAGGGATTCGAGTTGTGCGCGAACCATCGAGGAGAGGACCTGCTCACGAAGGCCGAGGCGCTCGATCATGGCCTCGTCGATCTGTCCCCGGTTCATCTCCATGAACTGTCGTTTTTGACGTAGATAGAGTCGCTGGAATTCCGTGGCCTGAATGGGACGCCCTCCCACCGTGGCGACGGTCGAATTGGCGAGAGCCGAGGAAGGGTCGGTCGGGATGTAGAGGATCACGAACGCCAGGATCACGACCCAAAGAAAGACGAAGAACCAGCGCCGGTGACGCCGCAGAAATGCGAGGGCCATCAGTGAGTCAACTCCAGATCTCGAAGAGGCTTGAACGCTAGGCTCACGGCGGAAGGCCACGAGCGCGATCGCGCCTGAAGGGTAAAGGATCATCGAGTATACTTCGGCCTTCCCGTCTCCGAGTGCTCGGCTCTTCAGTCTGGGGATTTTTCGCGGGAGGACGCGGCGGCGGGCGCATCGTCACCTCACTTCGGCCGTCGGGCTCCGGCCTTTCCACACGAGCTTTCGAAAGGCGCTTATGGCAACCGTCAACGTTCCATCTCATGGCGATCGCCGCCTGCGCACATCGCGCCTCGTGGGCGCGCTGTTGGCCGCGCTGGCCGTGGTGGCGGTCGGCTATTTCCTTCTCCGGGAGAAGCCCGCGGCCGAATCCGAAACAAGCGAAGCATCTAAAGATATCGCCGCCCTGTTTCACTCGATCCAGGGAAACGTGAAGACACGGGGCGTGGGTGGCCTCGACTGGAAAACCGCCGATCTCAAGACCCCGCTTCGCAAAAGCGACCTGGTGCGGACCTATCCATCGGCTTCCGCCGAAATACGGTTCTTCGACGACACCCGTGTCACGGTACGCCCAGACAGCCTCATCACGATTGAAGAGACTTCCAGGGATCCGCAGTCCTCCTCTGGAAAGGTGGCCTGGCGGGTTTCGTCGGGAGAAATCAACTACGAAACCAAGCAAAAAGGGCCCGGTTCGACCGAAGCGGTGACACCGACGTTCCGGCTGGCCCTTGAGGGCAACTCGGCCGGCACCATGCGGGTCGACGAGGGCGGCCGCACCGCGGTGGAACAAATCTCGGGGGCCGCGAACATCGAGACCAAGTCCGGAGAGAAAATCCGACTTGGCGCCAATGAAGGGCTTCGGGTCGATGCCGCCGGCAAGGCCGGAGT
>CAZFQH010000369.1:0-619 GCA_964520805.1 uncultured Acidobacteriota bacterium
CCTTCAATCCCATGTCGCGCAACGAGCGGATGCTCTTTGAGGTGCTCCTGGCGGTAGAACACGCCCTGCACGGCTTCACCAACCGCGATGTGCGAGCTTATCCCCTCGCACAAAACGAAGACATGCACTCATGTCACCCGGTTGTTCCGCCGTCTCCATGCGCACGGCCTCATCGCCAAAATCCCGCACTCGCACCGTTGGCGGGTTTCCCTCGCCGGTCGAAGGACCATGTCTACCGCCATCAAACTGCGGGAGGTCGCCTACCCCAGTTTCTTCGCAACCGCCGCTTGATTTGTGGGAATATCTTCGCGAAACACAAAGAAGATACGAAGGAGAGATTTTACGCTCTCTTACGCGGCAACGGGATGGCCGGTCAAGAACCAATTATGCGGTAAAACTGGTGCCGATGTTTACACGCTCTCTGACCCTGCCGAAGACGGCCTTCTTCCTGTTCGGTCCACGCGGGACTGGGAAGAGCACGTGGATTCGGGCGATGCTTCCCGACGCCTTCGCGGTCAATCTCCTGAAGGGCGAGGAAATGCTCCGTTTCGAGGCGGCACCCCACGAACTCCGTGCCCTCGTCCTCGCCCAGCCGCGGTCCCGGTGGATCGTGATCGAC
>CAZFQH010000369.1:629-4626 GCA_964520805.1 uncultured Acidobacteriota bacterium
TCCTCATGGAGGAAGCCGGACACAAACGGTTCGCGCTCACCGGTACAGGCCCGGCTGGCGCGCTCTCTTGATGGGCCAAGAGGGATTTGATTTTCTCGGCTGCCACCTGCGGAAGCGGATGAGCGGTCGGATTCTGGCGAAGGAGGGCCGAAAGGCTACTTTCTCCAGCGCTGGGCCGCCTGATCACAGTCTGAAGCGAGGCAGGCAGCGCGTGAAGGAGTTGACCGGCCGGAGTCGGTACAGGGTGAAGGACGTCCACGAGATCGTGAACGTCGTGAATCCTGTGCTTCGCGGCTGGGGTAACTACTTCCGCACCGGGAACGCGGCTCAGAAGTTCACGCAGCTAGACACCCACGTATGGCGTCGTCTTCATGCCTTCATCGTGAAGCGCAAGGGACGGAACCTGCGTGCGGGTGAAGCTCGTCTATGGAATCGCGACATCTTCCACAGACTTAGGCTGCACCGCCTGCGCGGGACCGTCCAGTACCCGGAGACTGCGTAATGTCGATACGTGAAAGACCACTGGTAAGCCGTGTGCCGGAAATCGGCACGCACCGTTTGATAGGGGGTCTTACGGAAATGCCCGAGAATCCCCGCGTGGAAGGAAAATAGGATCTACCAATGACCGCCCTCGACGTGTTCTTCTCGGCCGACGTCGAGCCCGACTGCCCGCCCTACCTGTCGACCGAGCGCGGCGTGACCGAGGGCCTGCCGCGACTACTGGAACTGCTCGCGCAGGAGGGGGTCCGGGCGACCTGCTTCACGACCGGCGACGTGGCCCGGCGGCACCCGGGCGCCGTCCGCGACCTGCTCGCCGGCGGCCACGAGCTGGGCGCCCACGGCGACACCCACGCCCGCCTCGATCGCCTGCCCGCGGACGCGGTCGCTGCCGAGATCCGGCGCTGCACGGCGACGCTGCGAGCGTTCGCCGGCGTGACGTCGTTCCGCGCCCCCAACCTGCAGTTGCCCGACGCGGCCCTCGACCTGCTGGTGGTCGAGGGCTACCGGGTCGACTCGTCGTGCGCGCGCTACAAGCCGTGGCAGGGTCCGCCTCGCCAGCGCGAGGGCCTGCAGCGCCTGGCGGTCTCGCAGACCTCGTCCGTGCTCCGCCTGCCGCGGCTCGTGCGGGAGGCGATCTGGCGGCGCCTCGCGACGCCTGTCGTGCTGTTCGTCCACCCCTGGGAGTTCGTGGACCTGACCCACGAGCGGCTGCGACTCGACTGCCGCTTCCGCACCGGCGAGCCCGCGCTGCGCTGCCTGCGCGAGACGCTGCGCTTCTTCAGCGCGCGCGGAGCGCGCTTCCGGCGGCTGGACGAGCTGTCGCCGGCACCCGTCGCGGCGGGGCCGACAGCATCAGCAGGCGAGCCAGCCACGCCCCCGGCCCGCGCCTGACCGGGCGCGGCACGTACTCGCCGCGCGCGCCGTCAAGCACGTGGTCGGGCGACAGGTCGGCCCCGTACCAGGCGTGCAGATAGGCGACGGTCCGGCACGGCGCGGGGTACGAGCGCCCCTCGAAGGACGCGCTGGCCAGCGGGAACACGTCTTCACGCGCCACCTCGAAGGGCATGCCCCGGAAGTCGCGCTGCGGGTGGAACGCGGACAGCGGCAGCATGCGCAGCCGGCAGTCGGCCGTCGCGGCCATCTCGAACAGGTCGACGTACAGGCCCGACGGCACGTGCAGCAGGCGCAGGAACGTGTCGCCCGGCGCGAGGCGGGCCAGGCCCGGCACCACCTTGTCGAGCGGCCACCAGCGCGAGACGCGCAGCAACCGCAACGGCGTGGGGAAGCGCTCCGCGGCGGCCAGCAGCCGCTGGTGGTCGCCGGCCAGCACGCACACGTCGAGGTCGTCGTCCCACGGGATCAGGCCGCCGTCGCGTTCAGCGCCGAGCAGCGTGCCGGCGTCGAGCCAGTACGGGACGTCGACCTGCTTCAGCGTCGCGTCGAGCGCGACCAGCAGCTCGACCAGCGTTGCCCGCAGCTCCGGCCGCGCCAGTCGGCGTGCCCATAGCCGGTGATAGTGGACGCGCGACCACCAAAGCCACCGGCTCGCATACCACGCGGCCACGGCCAGCAGGATCGCGAGACCGCTCAGCACCCGGGCCGGCCCCAGGCCGTGGCGACGGCCCCCAGAATCGCGTCGTTGTGGCGGCCGTCGCGGTTCTCGCCGCAGGAGAGCGCGTTGCGGCGGCAGGCCTGCGGCGACACCGGCGGCCGCGACGCGGGCACCACCCGCCGCTCCACACCACGCCGGGCCAGGTGACCGCTGGTCCAGATGTCGTCGACGAAGAACGACGCTCCGTCCGCGCGCGAGTAGTCGGCGAACGACGCGTCGAAGAAGCGGGGCTGCACGAGCATGCCCCAGGTGCCGGTCAGCACGTCCACCGGCCGCGACTCGCGCAGGCCCGTCGCGTTCGTGCGGGTGTCGCGCCAACGGCCGGACGCCGGCACGTCCCAGCCGCGGTAACCGAGGGCCGCGTCGGGGTAGCGCTGGTGCCAGCGCGGTAAGTGGGCCACCAGGTCGCGCGGGTAGACGTGGTCGTCGTCGACCACCACCACCGGGTCGTCCGGCCCCAGACCGCTGCCCAGCGCCGGGATCAGCTTGGTCGCCGGGCCCCAGTCGCGCTCGCAGCGCAGCACGGTGACGGGGTGGTCGCGCAGCGCCGCGGGCAGCGGGTAGTCGCATCGCTCCCGGGTCGAGCGTCGCGGCAGCGCCGCCAGCACGATGGCCCGGGCCGGCACCTCCCGGCGCTGCAGGGAGGACAGTACGGGTCGCAGCGCGCCGATCCGGCTCGGCAACGTCGTCAGCGCGATGGTTACCCGGCCGCCAGCGGGACGCGCGGGCGACAGCGGCGCGACGTGCGCCAACACGTAGCGGGCGAGGGTCCCGGCCACGGCGCGCGGGCCCACGCTGCGATAGGCCAGGGCACGCTCGGACATCACGTCGCGCAGGTTCATGGACGCACGGGGCGTGACGAGCATACCGCGCCGGAGCGGCTAGACTCGCACGGCCAATGCCCCCAGTCGCCGTGGACGCGCGGATGCCGCTGCCGGAGGCCAGCGCGACCCGGCTCGAGCTGCTGGCCCTGGTGGTCGCCCATGTCGCGATGGCGCTGGCGGCCTTCGTCGATCACGGCCACTACTCGCTGCGCGGGCTGGGCCTGCTCGGCCTGGCGCTCGCCGCGTTGGCGGTCGCCGCCTGGAGCGCCACCCGACCAGCGCCCGCGGCCAGCGAGCCGGAGCGCCCGCTGGTGCTCGGCCTGCTGGTGCTGCTCCTCGCGGGCCTGACCGACGAGCCCGGCTACGACCTGCGCAGCGCCGCCTACGCAAGCGCGTTCTTCGCGCTTCAGGCGAGCCTGGCCATGGCCGTGGCCCTGGCCGCGACGCGACTGCGCGCCGACCGGCTGTGGCGAGCCCTGTTCGCGGCCGCGGTAGTGACCGGGTTCGCCCTCCGGGTCGGCATCGTGTTCGCGTCGCCGTTCCCGCGAATCGACGTCTTTACCCAGTTCCAGGAGGCCGCGGCGCACCTGTGGAGCGGGCTCGACCCCTATCGGGAGCCGATCGCGGAGACGCCGGGCGCGGGCTCGTTCGGCTACCGGGTCGTGGCCTACTCCTATCCCCCGGCCGCCCTCTACCCGATGGCGCTGGCCTGGGCCCTGCTCGGCGACGTGCGACACGCGGGGATCGCCGCCGAGGCCCTCGCGGTGGCCGCGCTCTACCGCATCGCGCGGCCGGCCGGTCCGCGCGTCGCCCAGTTGCTGGTGCTGCTGCTGCTGTTCCACCCACGGGGGCTGTACGTGATCGAGCAGGCCTGGAACGAGCCGCTGCTGGTCGGAGCGGCGGCGGCCTTTCTCTACTGCGCAGGGCGTGACCCGCGTTCGTGGCGGGCGCCGGTCAGCCTCGGGCTGTTCCTGAGTCTGAAGCAGTACCTCGTCTTCTTCGCCTTCGCGGCCCTCGCCGCCCGCGAGCGTCGGCGCTGGCTGCTGGCCGTCTTCTCCAG
>CAZFQH010000370.1:0-4625 GCA_964520805.1 uncultured Acidobacteriota bacterium
TCGTGCTGACCGGAGCGGAAGAAGGTGAGTTGCAGGTCATCGCCGAGTTGGTCGACGTGCTCGGAGGCGAGTCGTGATGCTGGCGGCTGTCAGGTACCCAAGCGCAAGCGAAGGGACGCCTAACAACCGGTTGCAGCGGACGGTCCGCTGCGCGGCCCGTCGCTGAACCGGAGCGTTCTACGAACCCTGCTGGGAGCCCAATAGTCTGGCTTTAATCTAGCCAGAGTGCGTTTTGAAATCATCCTTGCGCCTTCGGCCGTCACGGAGCTACGTGCGCTACCGTCGCATGCGCGGTCCGAGGTTCGAGATGCGATCGAAACTCACCTTCGATTTGAGCCCGCAAAGCTCCGTCGGAGTCGAATCAAGCGTCTTCGGGGCCTGGATCGGCCCCAATTCCGACTGCGGGTCGGTGAAATCAGGGTGTTCTATGACGTCACAGAGAGTGCAGTTGAGATCCTCGCCGTCGTCTCCAAAGCCCAAGCGGACGCTTGGCGCAAGGAGGAAGGGACGCCAATCTCAATCCGTGGCTCTGGCCAAGGTGAAAGATGATCTGTCGCACTACCTTCGGCTCGCTGCTGACCAAGAAATCGTAATCACCCGCCACGGCCGGCCAGCGGGCATCCTTATCGGGTTCGATTCAGAAGAGGCTTGGTTTGAATACCGCCTCGAACATCATCCGGAGTTTTTGGCCCGCATTCAAAGCGCCCGGAGCGCACTTCGTCGCGGTGAAGGCGTGCGCTTTGAGGACCTCCCGGCGTAGGGGCACGGGCCGCAGAACAATGCCCTGACCTGACGAAGTCCACGCAGCCGGCATGTGACCTTCGCAGGTTGTTGCAGTGTTCTGCGGACGCCAGAGGTACCCGCCGGCTCCCCGAGTCTGACGGCGGGCGGCGCGGCGGCGGTGGGCGCGCGTGAAACCGATCAAGATTGCGTTCCTGGCCAGCCCCGAGTTCAAGGCGGATCCCCATCCGTTTTAAGCGCGCATGCGAAAGGAAGCGCCGGTGTTCCCGGTTTCATGCGCTCTCTCTCCGAATATCCACCACCTGGCTCACTTCGTTCGCCTTCGTGCGGTCGAGCCATCGTGCCCAGGCGGCGAGAGCCACGCCCCTTTCGTCCAGAAGCTCCGCCCGCTGACAGGTCCGCGTCACCTTTGGCCCCGGTAGCCGCCTGCCTTCACGCGGCCCTGACGGCGAACCGAATCCCAAGGAAGTCGAGGACGCGAAAGACGGTTTGAAGTCCGGGGCTTCCGTCGGCCGAAAGAGAACGGTAGAGAGTCTCGCGGCAGACACCGGCCACCTTCGCCAACTGGGTCTTGCCGGTTCGCAGTTGCTCCAACCAGTCC
The DNA here is from genome assembly GCA_964520805.1 of uncultured Acidobacteriota bacterium. Lineage (GTDB taxonomy): Bacteria > Acidobacteriota > Vicinamibacteria > Fen-336 > JAGNNV01 > JAGNNV01. The sequence continues at coordinate 1,343 of CAZFQH010000370.1, forward strand.
GCCCAGGACGCGAGCGCCTCGCGCCTCTCGTCGAGAAGCTCCGCCCGCTGATCGTTCCGCGTCACCTTTGGACCGCGGGGAGTGTGCGAGAGGAGAAGGGAGACCACGTCGCCCGAGATCTTGAGCTGTTCTCGTCCGTGAGTCGCGCGCGGCGCGCGGCGCAGGTGAACCTTCCACGGCTCCATCTTCCGCCCGTGCATCCGCGCCGCTGACACGGTGGAAGTCGTAGCTTAGATCCCTTACAGCGCCCACCACACGTCCCTCATGCCGGTCATTCGAGGACGCGCGTGACGAGAAGTCGCTGGCGTTCAGTAGGGCGACCCTCAGGGTCGCCCCCCCAAAGGGGAGGCACAAGGCCTGCCCCTACGGCTCAGCGTGCCGCCGTCTCGCAGTAGGGCTCAGAGAGTTAGACACATGTACCAAGCCCCTTCGACAGGGTTTAGTCGATAGGGCTCGATGTCACGGAAGCCGAGTCGTTCGTAAATACGCTGAGCGCCGCTCATCGAGGGCAGCGTGTCGAGCACTACGCGGGCGTAACCGTGGCTACGCGCCGACGCGATGACCTGATCCATCTCCAGGACGAGCGAACGGTCGGTGTACGTGATCGTGCGCTCGCGATGACGCGTTCCATCGGTGTTGATGATTTGTTTGTAGCCAGAACTCAGAGGCTGGATTGCCTTGATGCCGGGCACCATCAGGCAGCCCTCAAAAAGCGACCTGCCGGACTCTGACGCTGCGATGCTCCAGAACGCCCGGGTATCGGCGGTTGACTTGAAACGGGCGAGGCACCACATGGGAGGGAGCTTGAACCTAGCTGTTGTTTCGACTATACCCAGCGGCGTCGATAAGCAGCAGGGGTTGTGACCGCGAGGAGAAACAGTGCCAGCCTTGCATTCACGCGGGCTGGGTGCGCTGCCACGGCCACGGCATCAACGCGCCTTCGCGAGGGACTGCACGACATCGTGCTGGAAGCGGACGAACCGGTACAGCTCAGCTTCGAGAATTCGCTCCTGATCGGAGTGGGCGCCGTAGCCCTTGGGCCCATCCTCGGTGTCGAGGCCAGGGCCGATGCCGTAACACTGCATGCCCTTGGCGCGCAGGTATGCCATGTCGGTGGCGCCGGTGCTCATCATCGGGATCATGGTCGTCTGGTAATTCCGCTTCACCGCGCTCTCGAGGGCGACGATCGCCTCGGAATCAAGGCGGGTCGGGGCGAAAGACGGTCGAACGTCTCGCGAGGCGTAGGCGACCTCCACGTTCGGGTCGCCGATGACGCCGCGCACGATGTCCAGGAACTTCGCGGGATCCTCGTCGGGGAGTGCGCGTACGTCGAGAGTCGCCTTCGCCTCGGAGGGGATGACGTTCACGCGATAGCCGCCGGCCAGGATGGTGGGCGACACCGAGGTTCGCAACGTCGATGCAGTGCGCGGCTCGTTCGTGAGAAACCACTCGTCGGCGGCCTCGAGCCCCTTCGGATCGCCCGCCACCACCGCCTGGTAGCGAGCGGCCTCGGCCCCGGTGGTAACCGTTGCGAGTCGGGTGAAGTAGGCGCGGGTGGTGTCGTTGAGCCGGATCTCCGGCTTCCAGGCGCCGATCCTCGCCACTGCGATGGAGAGACGCACCACCGCATTCGCGCGCAGGGGGACGGAAGCATGGCCCGAAACGCCGCGGGCGGTAAGTTCGATCGCGCGGGGAATCTTTTCGAGGGTTTGCACTCCCGCGAACTTTACCTGGCCCCCTCCGCGGACAACGTTCGCGCCCTCGGCGAAGCAGTACTCTGCATCGATGGTTGAGAAGTGCTGCTCGGTCATGAATTTGATCCCGACACGCGTGGTGCCTTCTTCTCCCGCTTCGACGAGCAGGATCACGTCGCGATCGAGCGGCAGGTTAAGGCGTTTGAGGGAGAGCATCGTCATCAGGCCCGCGATGACGTTGTCCTTGTCGTCGACCGTGCCGCGACCGTAGATGTAACCGTCGACCCGTGCCGCCGAGAACGGCGGCTGCGTCCACTTCTTCTCGTCGACGTTAACGGTGTCACTGTGACCCATCATCAGCAGAGCCTTCTTCTTGCCCGACCCCTTGAGCCGGGCGACCAGATTCGGGCGGTTGGGCTCGACCGAGAAGATCTCGACCGGGATGCCTTCGGCTTCGAGGATGCCCTTCAGGTAGTCAATGACCGGCTTTTCATTCCCCGGCGGGTCCGCCGAGTTCATCCGCACGATCGCCTGGAAGTGGCGGAGAGTTTCTTCGTCGGAGATGGGCGACCCGCCGGGCGTCTGCGCGGAGGCCGCGACGGCGAGGGCGGCGAGGAAAGCGAGAGAAGGAATGGGTCTCATACGGGATCGTAGCACCGAGGTGCGGGGCCAGGATCCCGTCCGTATCGCGCCGTCCAAGGTGCTCGCGCGGCCGCCTTGTTCCAGGGTTCGTTGGAGATTAACCTGGTGGCGGGCCAGGTGTTGACGAGGAATCCGTTACCGTGTCCGGTGTCTCCTGGCCATGTCGCCCGTTCTCGCCATCCGGCGAGCCCGTTGACGTGAGGAGCATTCTCTGACCTTAGTCAGATTGTTGGAGAGGTGGTCGAGGAGCGCCATGGTCTCGGGCTGACGGACGCCGGGAACACCGTGTGCGGTTCCGGGCGGCGGGTGGTGCGGTGACGGGTGACGGTGGAGCCACCTCGCCCCGATGCCGCGCCGAACCGTGATTGAACTCAAAGCCATCGCAGAAGAAGTGACAGTACGCTGCGCGCTTCGTTTGTGAACCATCCGCCGGCCATCAGGAGAACTCGAACCTCCGCGAGGTTCAGCCAGCGTTCGTCACGTCGATTCTGTGGCACGTCGCCAATATCGACGATCCGGTAGACGCTCACATCGCGGTAGAAGCGTCCACCCTCGTCCGACTGCCGGCAGGGTCATCCCAGAGACTTAAGGCTTGTCGGTCACAGACCAGCCGCCGGACAGTTTGATGGGCGGCCCGGAAGGTCAACACAGAGGCTGCGGTCATCTTCATGCGGTCTGTTCCTTCCGTTCGATTGCGACACTTCCTATGCGACCAGCAAGCCACAGGGTTACGACCAGGCCAAGAGGCCCGAGCACGCCCGCGACCAGAAAGACCGGGGTGTAACCGTACTGGTCGACCACGCGGCCGGTGGCCCAGGTGAAGAGCACGCTCGCAACCGCGGCGGCCGCACCTCCGAGTCCGAACACCGAACCCACCGCCGTACCAGGGAAGAAGTCACTCGGAAGAGTCTGCAGGTTGTTCACCCACACCTGGAATCCAAACAACA
>CAZFQH010000371.1:0-4622 GCA_964520805.1 uncultured Acidobacteriota bacterium
GAATAAGGCACGGCATGGATCGGAATCTCGTCGCGCACCACCGTGAACTCGAGGGGCTGCGCGTACCCTTCCCGCTCAAGCCGAATGCGGACCTGTGAACCCTTCGGACCGCGGAGCCTTTTCACGACCGCATCGATATCCATTCCGCGGGCGTCCTCGGCCTCGATTCCGACGATGATGTCACCGGCGCGGATGCCCAGTCGGTGCGCGGGAGAACCCTCAAACGGCGATACCACCGTGACCCGGCCTTCGATGGAGACGATGGTGATGCCGAGACCGAAGTACGAACCCTTCTGTCGTTCCTGAAGAGTCGAGAATTCCTTGACCTCGAAGAAGCTGGAGTGCGGGTCGAGGGTGCGGAGCATCTCGCGGATGGACGAGGCGACCGGCTTCGCCACATCGACCTCTTCGACGTACTGGGACTCGATGGCGGCCAGAATCTCCGAGTAGCGCTTCAGGTGAAGGTCGCGACTGTCGGCCGCGGCTTCGGCGTTTCTGCCGAAAGCACCGCCCAAAAGCGCCGAGGCCGCGATAACCACGAGGCTTACCACTGTCGCTCGAATGGAACGGCTCATACCTTCACCTCGGTCTTGAGATCAGCGAACCCTTGAAACGTCGGAACCAACAAGGGTCAATTATGCGCTGCGACCTCGGTTGGGCGAAAAGAGACTTCAGACCGCCCCGTCCCCGGTCCCGGGACCTTCCGGAACCGGCCCGTGGTGGTGACTCCGCCACCAGAGGACGAAGGCCAGCACGAAGAGTGCGACAAAACCGAGGGCCAGGGGCAGATTGTTCTCAACCCAAACGTCGAGATTCTTGACCCATCCTATGGCCTCGTCGCCATAGGCCGCCCCCAGCAGGGCCCAAACCACATACCGCAGAGTGCGGGCGAAGAAGACGGTCAGGGCGAACTGGAGCCGGGGCATCGCGAAGATCCCCGCCGCGAGAACAAAGCCCTTGAAGGGCATGGGCGGCGGCGACAGTGCGGGGATGGCGATGGCGAAGGCCCCATAACGGCGCAGCAGCATTTCGGCTCTAAGGAGCTTCTCCGCCGAGACGAAACGGGTCGCAAGTTTCTCACCGCCCCTGCGGCCTACCTCGTAGAGAAGCAGGCACCCCACCACCGATCCGAGGGCGGTCGCGAGTACAAACTCCCAGGCAATGTCGGGCTGGAGCGCCGCACCCGTGACCACCAGCAGATCGCTGACTTCGGGCAGCGACACGAATGACGAATCGGCCACCGCCACGAGGAACATCCCGAACCATCCGAGCTTCGGGACCGCGACCTCCTGGATCCAGACGATTATGTCGTGCACGCGAACCTTGGAATGCCGCTATAGATGGGATGCGTGACCGCGGCGCGCGGCCCCTGCTACTTTCCGGCGATCGCCAGAAGGCCGATGTCGAACTTCAGAGTGGAGTTGGCGGGGATGGTGCCTACCGCCTGACTTCCGTAGCCAAGGCTCGGCGGTATCGTCAACCGCCTCCGCCCGCCCACGCGCATGCCGATGAGGCCCTGGTCCCATCCCTTGATGACCTGGCCGACTCCAATCCGGAACGGAAAAGAGGACGAGGAGTCGAACTGGGTGCCGTTGGTGAGAGTCCCCACGTAGGAAACGGTAATGGTGTCGCCCGCAACCACCGTGGCTCCCGTACCCACGACCACGTCTTCAGTGGTCAGGGTGCCGTCGGAGGGCGAGGTGTTGCTGCAGGCGGGGAGCACCGCGGCCAAAGCCAGAAGGGCGGCGCGGCGAGTGAAGGTCTTCAGAAAATCCATAGTTCTTCGGAGTTTAATGGTTCAGGTGAAACCGAGCCGAATGCAAGAGCAGGCTAGGACCCTCAGCACCTCTCCTGTTCTGCCGCGGCCATTTCATGGGCGGTTTCGTCGGCAAGGCGCGCGATGAGCGGGTCGTGGGTCAGGGCCAGGCCCTCCTCGGCCACGTCGAGAGCCTCGCGATAGCGACGCGCGGCCCGGAGGACTTCGATCAGTTGTGGATAGACAACAGAGGCCGCGCGCGCATCCTTGTTCCGGGCCGCGGCCGCACGCGCGTCCAAAAGCGTCGCCAGCCTGCTGGGCAGTGTGGCCAGTGCGATCCCGGGTGGACCTCCCTGGAGGGTGATCGCATCGCTTCCAGCCGAACCCGGCCCCGAAACTCGCCGCGGCTCATCGCCTGCGGCGCGGCGCGGCCAGGGCCGCGCAGAGTCGCCAAGTTCCACCGTCGGCGCCCGATCGGGTGGGGCCGGCCGCGACTTCATCGTTCTCAGATAAGTGTTCAGGGCGAGTCGCGTACTCGGGAAAGCCAGATCCTCCCAGGGGATGTCCGCCGGATCGAAGGTTCGCACTTCCAGACTTTCATCCCCCACCAACGGCTCTCCCGCGATCGTTCGAGCCGCGTACGTCAAGACCACCACTTCGCTGTTCTCGAAGGAGTAGGCGCCCAGAAGCTCCTGGATCTCGACCTCCAGACCCACTTCCTCGCGGGTCTCGCGCTTCGCGGCTTGTTCGAGCGTCTCCCCCCGATCGACGAATCCTCCGGGGTGAACCCAAAAGCCCGCTCGCGGATCGATCTCGCGGCGCAGAAGAACGATTCCCCCCTTGTACTCGACCACCGCTCCCGCCGCCACCTTCGGATTCAGGTACATCACGAAGAGGCAGCCAGTGCATACCAGCCGCTCGGGCTCGATTGCTTTCAGGCGTCGGCGACCGAGCGGAGACCCGCATTTGGGACAAAACCGATAGCCGGGATCACTAAGCATGCGCGCGGGAGGTTATCAGCGCCAGCACGGTGGTGGTGGTTTCCTCGACCCAACCACTACCAAGGGATTGGACCTTACGTCATTGCGAGGGCGCTCCCGTCAACCACGCCCGAAGCAACCCCGTCGACCCGCTACAGCTTGTACGCGTCTTTCGACGGCCGAAGGGGACGCTGCAACCAATGCGGCCTCCGTGTTCCATCGGGAGAGAACTTCCCTGCCGGCCTGGTCTTCGCCATCCAGGTCTCGTAGTGGGCCTTGGACTTCTCGAGGTCCACCACGATGTCGCCGTAGCGGTCACCCTCGTAGGCCTTTTCCACCCGCACCGCCTGATGCCAGCAATGCATGCCGCTCAGAGGATCCGGCTGCACCGGGAACGTGAGGTTCTGGTGCACCCCCGCATCGGTCCACCACACCCGCGAAAGATCCTTGTCGCGCGCATCGTCATGGGCCTCGACCCCAAAGAGCCGGCGCAGCATGTAGGCCGACTTGTTTCGCTCCATCGACACCGTGGCCATCGACTGCCTCTGGCCTTCGCCCGACTCGAGCTTCCAGCGCCCCATGTGATGAGAACACGCGACGATGCCAGGCTTGATGCCTTCGGTCACCCAGGCCTTCACGATGAAGTAACCGATCCGGGTCGACACCCGGACCAGATCACCGGTCAAAACCCCCACCTCGGCCGCATGCGACGTATGAATCCACAGCGGGTTCGAATGGGCGATCTCGGACAGCCACTTCGAGTTGCCGCTGCGCGTGTGAATCTGGATGGGCAGCCGGAATGTCGGAATCAGGGGCACTTCGTTCGGCAACAGATTCTCGGGATGGACATGGCTCTTTATGTAGACGGGAATCGCGGCCTCGGGATAGCCCCAGGCCTTGAGGGTCGGCGAGTAGAACTCGAGTTTTCCAGACGGTGTCGGAAAGCCGCGGAGCACGCGACCATCGACGTCGATACCCACCGCACGCCGGCCCGCGGCATCCGCATCGGGCACCGGCTGGGGGGCGACGTTGAGCGAATCCGGCTTCGGTGAACCGGCGTAAACGCGACCGAACGCATCGCGCGCGACATCCACCAGTTCGGCCGCGGGGACGTCTTCGGCAAACAACTGACCGATGCCGCTTCTGATCTCATAAGCACCATACCGCCGCATGAACTCGCCGGGCAGAAGCTGCTCGGCCGCGGCCTTCGCGGGCAAACCCGGCACGGAGTTCTCGAAGATGTAGTCGTAGTACTCGTCGATGGAGAGCTTCGTGCCCGGGGTCTTCTTCGACTCGAAGAACTGGCGGATCCCGAGCGACCCGTCGGGATCGATGCGCCACGACAGATCGATCCACATCTCGTTCTCTTCCCAGACCTCCCCCGGATTGACCCCGCGCGTGTCGGCGCCCGTATCCCGGCGCATGCGCCTCTTCGCCTCCTTCAGCACGGGCTGGCGGAAGCCGATCCACTGCGCGTCCTGGGTCTCGTAGGAATGCAGGTCGTGACGCTCGCTGCCGAGGCCCATGGGCAAAACGTAGTCGGCGAAGTACGCGGTCTCGCTCCACGTGGGAGTCAAGGCGACGTGAAGGCCGATCGGCGAGTCTTCCTTCGTCATCTGATCAATCCACGAGAAGCCGTCCGGATTCGTCCACACCGCGTTGTAGACGCGAGTGAAGTAGACGTCGAGTTTGCCGCGGCCCTCGCGGAGGAAATGCGGAAGCAGAATCGACATCTCGTACATCGACATCGGGAACTCTTTCGGCCAGGTCAGCTCGTTCCACGTCTTCGGATGCGGGGGCATGTAGATCGGCTTCGGAACGAACTTGTTCCAGGTGTTGGGATACGTTCCCCCTTCGCAGGCCACCGCACCGAGCAGACAATTGAG
>CAZFQH010000372.1:0-4613 GCA_964520805.1 uncultured Acidobacteriota bacterium
CTGCGCCCGGCGCCACACATTTACGCCGCACAACCCATCGGGGGCGGTGGCCCTTAAAGTGCCCTCTCTCATGGCCCGAAAACCCGAAGGCGACAAAAGGCGCCAGATTCTCGATGCCGCGGTGGCGGTCTACGCTCGAAAGGGGTATTTCACCGCCCGGGTCAGCGACATCGCGAGTGCGGCGGGAGTGGCGGACGGCACCATCTACCTCTACTTCAAGAGCAAGGAAGACATCATCGTCTCCCTCTTCGCCGATGTTCTGGAGCGACATCTGGCCCGGGCCAAGGAAGAGATCGCCGGTGCCAGAACACCCCGGCAGAAGTTGCTGGCGATCGCTCGTCACCACTTGACCGCACTAAGCGAACGCCGAGACGTGGCCATCCTCTTTCAGACCGAATTGCGCCAGTCCGCGCTGCTGGCGCGGATCTCCTCGAAGGAGCTGCGCGGCTATTTCGATCTGCTCTCCAAGGTCATCGAGGAAGGCCAGAAGGCCGGCGCCTTCCGTGCCGACGTTCCGCGCAGTCTCGTGGTTCAGTCGTTCTTTGGCGCCCTTGATGAACTCGTGACTTCCTGGATCCTCTCGCCCACCCGCTACAATCTCATCCACCTCGCCGAGCCCGTCACGGATTTGTTTCTGGGCGGTCTCGCGCGCACCCCCAAGACCCGAAGGCGATCAGCCCCCCGTGGAGAAGGCAAGTGACAGAAACCCTGGCGGAAATCTTCTACAACTCGGTCGATCACTACCAGAAGCCCGATCACTTGAAGATCAAGAAGGATGGGGTGTGGACGCCCATCTCATCAGCCGAGTTCCGAGTCGCGGTGGAGGAAGTGGCGGCCGGGTTCGAGAGCCTCGGCCTCAAGCCCGCCGAGCGGGTGGCGATTCTTGGTGAAAACCGGCCGGAGTGGGCCTACACCGACCTCGCGACACTGTGCAGCCGCGCCACCGCGGTGACGATCTACCCGTCGCTGCCGCCGAATCAGATTCTCTACATCCTGAAAGACAGCGGTGCGCGAATCGTGGTGGCATCCAACCAGATTCAGGCCGAGAAGGTTCTGTCCGTGAAGGCGGATGCGCCCGAGCTGCAGCATGTGGTGGTGATGGACGACTCGGCGGTGATCGGCACCCAGACGTTGTCCCAGGTCCGCGAAGTGGGCCGCCGGGCTCTGGCTCTCGACAAGGATCTGATTCGCCGGCGCGCCGCCACCGTCCGTCCCGACGATCTGGCCACCCTCATCTACACCTCGGGCACCACCGGCGACCCCAAGGGCGTGATGCTCACTCACGCCAATATCGGTTCGAACGTGGCCACCTGTGCCAAGGAGATCTTCGCGCTTCTGGGGCCTGCCGATTCAGTGCTCTCGTTCCTTCCGCTGTGCCACGTCTTCGAGCGCATGGGTGGCCAGTTCGTGATGCTGAAACGCGGCGTGACCGTCGTTTACGCGGAGGCCATCGACAAGGTTCCCCAGAACCTGCTCGAGATCAAGCCGACCATTCTTGTTTCCGTGCCTCGGATCTACGAGAAGGTGATGGCGCGGGTGAGAGAGAAGGTGGCGGCCGCTCCGCCCATCCGGCAGAAGCTTTTCGCCTTCGCCGAGGCCACCGGCCGGGCCCGGTTCGACGCGCTGCAGAAGGGAGAGGCGATCTCGCCCTGGCTCGCTTTCAAGTACAGCCTCGCCGACCGTCTGGTGCTGAAGACGGTGCGCGCCGGCCTGGGTGGACATGTCCGCATCGCGGTGTCGGGAGGGGCGGCGCTGCCCAAGGAGATCGGCATGTTCTTTGGAGCGATGGGGCTTCCCATCCTCGAGGGCTACGGTCTGACCGAGACGTCGCCGGTCATTTCCGTGAACACGCCAACACGGCATCGCCAGGGCAGCGTGGGCCGTCCCATCGACGGGGTCGAGGTGAAGATCGCGGACGACGGCGAAATTCTCACCCGCGGGCCAAACGTGATGAAGGGCTACTTCAACAAGCCCGAGGCGACCGCGGAGGTCATCGACAAAGACGGCTTCTTCCATACCGGCGACATCGGGAAACTCGACGCCGACGGCTATCTCTACATCACCGATCGCAAGAAGGACATCATCGTCACCTCGGCGGGGAAGAACATCGCTCCGCAGCCCATCGAGAACATCCTGAAGACGCATCCGCTCATCGCGGAGCTGGTGATGGTCGGGAATGGCCGCCACTATCCGACCGCCCTGGTGGTGCCGAACTTCGACACCCTGGCCCGCGCCGCGGCAAAGGCCGGCATTGAGACGGGCACCCGGGAGCAAACGGTGACCAATCCCGGTGTGATCGAACTGATCGAGCAGGCCATCGCCTCGTTGTCCTACGAATTCGCGCAGTACGAGAAGATCAAGAAGATCACGCTCCTGCCCACCGAGTTCACCATCGATGCGGGCGAGCTGACGCCCACGCTTAAAGTGAAGCGTCGGGTGGTCGAGGCGAAGTACAAAGACCTGATCGACCGGATGTACGCCTGACCGCACTTCTTATGAGGAAACGCACATGACCACCGAAACCCTTCAGCCCGTGGCCGCGAAAGGTGGGGACTTCCTGATCGAGGACCGCGCCCCTGGCGAGATCTTCACCCCCGAGGACTACACCGAAGAGCAGAACATGCTCGCCCAGACCGCGCGCGACTTCATGCAGAAGGAGGTGCTGCCGAAAACACCGCAGATTCTGAAGCTCGACTACGAGGTGATCCGGGAGTTGATGCGCAAAGCGGGGGAGATCGGCCTGCTCGCCATCGAGGTTCCCGAGGAGCACGGCGGCCTGGCCTTGGGCAAAGTCACGGGCGCGCTCGCCTCCGAGATCTCCGCCACGGAGGGCAGCTGGGCCGTCACCTTCATGGGCCACACCGGAATCGGCACCCTGCCCATCACCTACTTCGGCACCGACGAGCAGAAAGCCAAGTACCTCCCGAAGTTCGGCACCGGCGAGTGGATCAGTTCGTACTCGCTCTCCGAGGCCTCGTCCGCGTCCGACGCCATGAATGCCAAGGCCAAGGCGGTGCTCTCGCCCGACGGCAAGAGCTGGATTTTGAACGGCGAGAAGATGTGGCTCACCAACGGCGGCTTCGCCGATGTGTACATCACATTCGCCAAGGTCGATGGCGAGCACTTCACCGCGTTCATCATCGACAAGGGCTCGCCTGGAGTCTCGCTCGGCCCCGAGGAACGCAAGCTCGGCATCAAGGGCAGCTCCACCCGTCCCCTGATTCTTCAAGACGCAGTGATTCCGAAAGAGAACTTGCTGGGCGAAATCGGCAAGGGCCACAAGATCGCCTTCAACATTCTCAACATCGGTCGCTTCAAGCTGGGTGCGGGCACGGTGGGTGGAGCCAAGGTGGCGCTCAAGGTGGCTTGCGAGTACGCGAAGCACCGCAGTGCCTTCGGGAAGAAGATCGCGGACTTCGGGCTGATTCAGTCGAAGATCGGCGAAATGGTGGCGCGGATCTTCGCCGCCGAGTCGATGGCCTATCGCACCGCCGGTCTCATCGATGCCAATCTCGAAGGCGTGCACGACAACGCCACCTCGCTGAAGCGCATTGAGGAGTACGACGCCGAGTGTTCAATCGTAAAAGTCTTCTGCTCCGAGGTTCTCGACCACGTGGTCGACGAGGCGGTGCAGATTCTCGGTGGGGCGGGTTACGTCGAGGACTACCCGGTCGAGCGCTACTACCGCGACGCTCGGATCAATCGAATCTTCGAGGGAACGAACGAGATCAACCGCCTGCTGGTGCCGGGCCGGATGATCCGCCGCGCGCTCAGCGGCGTTTTGCCGATCTTCGATGCGGCCATGGCCCTGATGGACGAGGCGGTTCCCGCCGGGCGTCCCTCGGCCGGCGATTCCGGTTTCCTCGCCGCGGAGACGCGGCTCGTGAAGGGGGCGAAGAAGATCTCGCTGATGCTGCTCGGTCTTTCCGCCCAGAAGTTCCAGGCGAAGCTTCAGGATCAGCAGGAGGTGATGGGTTTCTGCGCCGACGTGGTGATGGAGGCCTACGCACTCGAGAGTGCTTTGTTGCGCACGCAGAAGAAAGCGGAACGTGACGGAGAAGCGGCGGCGGCACCTTTCGTCGCGGCCCTGCGGGTCTTCGCCGAGGGCGCCATCAGCCGGATCGAAGCGGCGGCTCGTCAAGCCCTGCCGACCATCGAAAGCGGTGACATGCTCGCAACCTGTCTCGACGGCGTGGCTCGGTATACCGATCGTCAGCCGGTGGCAGTCATCCCGCTTCGGCGCACCCTGGCCGCGCTGACCCTCGACAAGGGCGCCTACCCCATGTAGGGGCAGGCCTGGTGCCCGCCCTTTGCGAGGGGGGCCGCCCCTACATTCCACCACCCGATCCACCGCGATCGAAGCCGCCCCTACATTCCAGCCCCCGATCCACCGCGATCGAAGTCGCCCCTACATTCCACCACCCCGATCCACCGCGATCGAGGCCGCCTTCATTCCGCGATTCGGGGACTCAGATGCCGTTTCCTCCGTTGTAGGGGCAGGCCTTGTGCCTGCCCTTTCCGTCAGGGCGGCCACAAGGGCCGCCCCTACATTCCACCCCCCCGATCCACCGCGATCGAGGCCGCCTTCATTCCGCGATTCGGGGACTCAGATG
>CAZFQH010000373.1:0-4608 GCA_964520805.1 uncultured Acidobacteriota bacterium
GGACCTGGTCGCACGATCGAGCCGCGACCTCGTCCGCTTCCACGCCCACGCCGGCCAGGTGCTGGGCACCGCGCACACGCCGGGCTACCCGTTCTACACCATCGCCACCTACCTCTTTGCGCGCGTGCCCCTCGGCACGCTCGCGTATCGCGTCAACCTGTTCTCGGCGGTGTGCGGCGTGCTGTCGTGCCTCTGCATCTTCTGGATGGCTCGCCGGCTTCGCGTGTCACGCCTGCTCTCGGCGGCTGCCGCGCTCGCCGCCGCCACCAGCTTCCCGGTGCGGAGCAACAGCGTCACCGCCGAGGTCTACACCCTTGCCGCCCTGATGTCGGCGCTCACCGTGCTGTGGCTGATGATGTGGGCCGACAGCGGCCGGCTGCGATGGCTGTATGCCGCGTGCGCGGTGTTCTCCGCCGGCTTCGGCAATCACCTGACGATCGTCGCCATCCTGCCGGCGGCGCTGATCTACGGCATCGCCAAGGATCGCTCCGTGCTGCAACCGCGCGTTATCGCTACCGCGGCGCATCGCGGGCGCCGCTGCGGGAACGCTCGGCATGATCGCCAACTTGTGGGGCGATGTCGTCGGCTTTCTCACGCCGGTGGTGGTGTTGTTGTGGCCCTTGGCAGCATTTGGTCTCCAGGCCGTGGTCCGCCTGTTAATCAACCGTGAGACGGCGGTGTCGGCGGTCGGAGCGCTCGCGTTGATCCTCCCGGCGGCGCAGACCGCGCGGCTCTACCCGTCGATTCAGGCGCTTAGCCAGCCGGGCGATGCCCCGGGGCTGCGCGCGCTCTACGGCAACCTGCCGGCCGGCAGCGCCCTGGTCGCCGACAACTATTTCACCGCGCGCATCCTGAACTACCTGCATTTCTCGAACGCGCACGATCCCGATCCCAATCCGCGGCTGCTGGCCAATGATGCCGGCCAAGTACGGGAAGCGGCGGCCGACGGCCAACAGGTGTTCGCCCTCGAAGCCGCGCGGGCGATCGGCCCGCCAATTTCAGCGCCTTCACTTGGATGGTTGGCAGCGACGTTACCCAAGTCGAGCGGAGTGACAGCGGCGTTCTCGCCGACTGAATCTCTTGGCGCCCAGGCGCCGCCGGCCGCGTTTGTCTACCGCGGGGAGCGCCCCTGTACCGTGCTTCGCCTCGGTCAGCGTACCGACGCCTCCACGGTTCTCGCGGATGGCGGATGGTTGGCGACGCTCGAGGGATCGGGCAAAGCCTCGATCACCCTTGAGGGTGCGAGCCCGGTGCAGAGCTGGCGGCATGGCGTGTGGAATGGCCGTGGCGAGGCCGCGATCGATGCCGGCAAGCCGCGAGTGTTGATCGACAGCGTGGCGGGCACGCGCGCCGTGTTCAGCTTGTCGATGGCGCGGCCGCTGTCGGCGTCGTTCGCCACGATCGAGTCGGGCGATGCTACCGCCGCGCGCGTGTGCCAGGTGGCGATTCCGGAATGGCCGTCCACCGGCGCGTTGAACGTGGGCCCGGCCGCCGACCCGAGGTTTGGCGAGGGCTGGCATTCCGCCGAGCGTGGCGGCACCCAGCGTTTCCGCTGGGCGGCGCGCACCTCCGTGCTGCGATGGCGCATGGCACGGCCATCAGAGATGCGGTTGCTCTTGCGGGTGCGGCCCGCATCCGCGGCCGGGGCGACTTTGCGCGCCTCGATCAACGGTGGCGAGGTCGGGTCCTGTGCGCTCCCGGCCGGCGAGTGGACGGACTGCCGATTGACGGCCCCTGCCGCGAACATGCGCGACGGCCTCAACGAACTGGTGCTGTCCTCCGATACGATCGCACCCGCCGATCGTCCAGGTGATCCCCGCGAGCTGGCGTTTGTGATGCAGGCCGGCCGCGTGCGGATCGGGCGATAGAATCAACTCGCCGAGTCCCATGCATCCCGAGACGATTCGCCTCATCGACTACTGGCTCGGCGTGCCGCTGTGTGCGCTGCTCACGCTGTGGCGGCGGCTGCTGCCGGCTCGCCGCGGGGCGAAGTGCGCAAGGTCGTGTTTCTCAAGTTCATCGAGCAGGGCGCCGGTGCTGGCGCAGGATGCCATTGCCCGCGCCACGGCCTGGGTCGGCCGTGACCACGTCTACTTCTGTGTCTTCGACAGCAACCGCGCGATTCTCGAGGTGCTCGACACTGTTCCCAGGTCCAACATCATCGTGATCCGTGCGTCATCGCAGCAGCGATAGAGGGACGTGCTTCGTTCGTCGTCAGCGGCGATCCGGATCTGCTGGACATCAAAGAACACCAAAGAGTTCGCATCGTGAATCCGCGAGCGTTCTTGGACCTGCTATGAGACCGGTCGGCAACTGCCATCTGCCCTGAATGGAGAGAACGTTGTGATTCGGACGGTTGCTGTTGCGCGGCCGTCGCGTAAAGTGCAAGGGCGTCCGGTCAGGTGAGTTGAGGCTGGGAGGCGCTCATGAAACTCCTCAAATCTACCGTCGAGAGCCAGCGCGGAGGCGCGATGGGTCATGAGACGGAGCAGTCGGTCTCTAGAGCCCGAGTAGTACCCGGAGCCGTTCGCGCACGTCGGTGACGATGTCGGCAGGAGCCTTTGCCTCGAAGACCACTCTCCGAGCCTGCCAATCGAGATTTTTCACGTGGTCGGCGAGGACGACGCCGGAAATCTTGCCACCAGGCGGCAAGGGGACCTCGAATGGGTAGCCCTTCTGATGGCTGGTGATCGGGCAAGCAATGGCGAGACGTGCCTTCGCGTTGTAGGCGCGCGGCGACAGTATCAGCGCGGGCCGACGCCCGCGCTGCTCGTGACCGGCTTGGGGATCAAACGTCAGCCAAACGAGATCGCCAGCGTCCGGCACGTAGGCGCGGGCTACCACGCCTCGTGGCCGACCGTCTGACCCCACTCGCTCTCGTGGTGGCGATTTTGAGGCGTAATCTTTGCGACGAGCCGCTCAAGGGAGTAGGTCGGGCGACTCGGCCGTATCACGATTGCGCCATTCTTGACCGACACGTCCACCGTATCGCCTTCATCAACCTGCGCTTCGATGGTGACGGATTTTGGCAGGCGTAGGCCCAAGCTGTTGCCCCATTTCGCGATTCGCGTCATCGTCGCCATGTATCTACATTGAATATACACCCGGTGGCAGGACTGTCAAAGGCCAGACTGCCGGGGGTTGGTCAGCGGAAGGCCTTAAGGCTTCTACCATGGCCGACGGCGCAGTCTCTCCTCGCCGCTGTCGATGTAGGCGCGGTAGCCCTCCGGGTCGATGAACGGGTCGACCGGGTTCTTCGCATTGGCGCGGGCGACGAACTTGCGGTACCGGCCCCACTCTCTCGCGTGCGACGTTACCCAGATCTCGGCGGGCAGGCTCCGCAGCACGCGAAAACTACGCTCGAAGTCGGCCTTGATCTCCGGAGACTCGCCGAATGACAAGGAGGGCGGCGGCGTCAGGCTGCAGATGTGGACGACGAGCAGTTCGCGGTCGCCGTCGCGGACGGGAAACGACCACGAGGTGCAGCCGGGCGTGTGACCGGCCGTGACATGCGCCGTCACCTCGACCGGCCCGAGGCGGACCGTCGCGCCGTCCTTGAACCGGTGGTCGACGCGCGGCGCCTGATAGTTGAGGAGCGGGAAGTAGGAAGCGAATCTGAGGGGCCCGAGGGAGGGATCGCCAGCTCCGCCGGTCGCGATGACATCGGCATCCCCTTCGCTGACCCACAGCTCGGCGCCGGACGCCTCCTGCAGGGCCCTCAGCCCGCCCGCGTGGTCGCTGTGCGCGTGCGAGTTGAGCAGCACTTTGACGTCCCGGATGTCAAAGCCGAGCTTGGCGATGCTCTCGATGATCAGCGAGGCGGTTTCGGGATGCCCGCCGTCGATCAGGACGTGGCCGTCGGGCCCCGTGAGCAAGTAGGAAGTGACATCGCTCCCGCCGACGTAGTACAGGTTGCCGGCGATCCGAAACGGTTCGGCCGTCTGCTGTCTCCGCGCGCGGTCGATGGCGGTCTTCCACATGGGGAAGAGAACTACGGAAACAGCCACCGCCGCGGCGGCCATCACCACTAGTACTAGTAGAACCTCCAGCCGACGTCGCTTGGTCATGTGATGCATCATTTCCCCTTGGGCAGGCATCACTTCCGAGCTGGACTGTTCCCCAGTGCCGCGAAGGCTTGCGCGATGCTCAACCCAAGCGCCTCGGTGTCCGCGTACGACGTGTTCGAAAGGACGGAGACGACGATCCCGTGCTCGGGGAACATCATCAACGACGCCGCCATCCCCCCAAGCAACTGCCCGTCGTGGCCGACCCAGCGCGTTGGTTGACCCGCCAGCGCGACGGTCTCGAGGTCCCAGCCAAGACCGTACCCCGTCTCCTGCCCCGAGGCCTGTCGTTGTGACGTCTGGAGGAGTTGCACTGTGGCGGGTTGCAGCAACTGGCCGCTGTTGATCGCCATCGCGAAGCGCACCAGGTCGGACGGCGTGGACACGAAGACGCTGGATCCCGCGTAGCAGGAATAGTCGAGCGGGCGCATCAGGTCCGGGCCGTAGCGGGGATCGCCCGCGAACCTTGGAAAATAGGAAGTGGCGCGATCGGAGCGTAAGTGAAACAAGCGCGATTTGCCAACCAGTCCGCGCGCCCGCGCCG
>CAZFQH010000374.1:0-4604 GCA_964520805.1 uncultured Acidobacteriota bacterium
GGACGCGAATGCGAAGAAGGACGAGTACGAGACCTCGATCTGGATGGCGGCCACGCGGGTGAAGGCCACGAGCCGGCCATCGGCCGAGACCTGGGGGTCGGTGCTCCAGACGAACTTCGTGACATCGGTTTCCACGATCAGCCGTTTCGGGGGGAGAACGGTCTGGGCCCCGGCGGAGAGACCGATCGAAGCCAAGATGACGAGAAAAAGCGAGGACAGCTTCTGGGTCATGAAACTCCTGAACTGGAAGAAAGTTGGCGAAGCTTAGCCCGGCCGGCAATTCCACGAGTGACCGCCGACACGGACCAGAACCCGCACCGCTGGGATATCGTCTGGGACTTCAGTCATGGACTTGAAACGCTCGCGCATCACGGTCACCGGGGGCTCCGGGTTCCTCGGCTTCCACGTCGTCGAGGAACTGCGTGCGCGGGGGGCGACGGAGATCTTCGTCCCGCGGAAGAGCGATTTCGACCTGGTGCGGCGGGAAGGCTGCGAAAGGCTCTTCCGCGAAGCCCGTCCGGAGATAATGATCCACCTGGCGGCCAAGGTGGGCGGCATCGGCGCCAACCGCGACAATCCCGGGACCTTCTTCTACGAAAATCTGATGATGGGCGCGCAGCTTCTGGAGGAAGCCCGGATTCAGGGAATCGCCAAGTTCGTCACCATCGGCACGGTATGCGCCTACCCCAAGTTCACTCGCGTGCCCTTCCGGGAGGATGACCTGTGGGAAGGGTATCCCGAAGAAACAAACGCGCCCTACGGGGTCGCCAAGAAAGCGCTGCTGGTCCAGGGACAGGCCTACCGGCAGCAGTTCGGCATGAACGCGATCTACGTCCTGCCCGTGAATCTGTACGGCCCGCGTGATCACTTCGAGCCAGCGGTCTCGCACGTCATTCCCGCTCTGATCAAGAAGTTCGAGGACGCGATCGCGGCGAAGGCGACCGAGGTCGAGGTCTGGGGCACCGGCAACGCGTCGCGCGAGTTCCTTTTCGTCGAGGACGCGGCCCGGGGCATCGCCGATGCCACCGAGCGGTACGACGGAAGCGAACCCGTGAACCTCGGCGCGGGCTTCGAGATCACGATGCGCGATCTGGCCGAACTTCTGAAGCGTCTGAGCGGCTTCGAAGGCGCCCTGCGGTTCGACCCCACAAAACCCGACGGGCAGCCGCGCCGCTGCCTCGACACCTCGAGGGCCGAGGCGGCGTTCGGTTTCAAGGCGCGCGTGTCGTTCGAAGAAGGCCTGAAGAGGACAATCGAGTGGTATCGGAACAACAGGAACTATCCCCGCTAGCGAGCAGCGCCCGTGCGGAGGTTCGGGAGTTCTACGAGACTCACCACGAGAAGATCGCGCAGAACCGGGCCAACCGGTCGTACTACTACGACTACCTTGCCCGGGTCCTGAAGGCGCGGGTCGCCCCCGGGCAGCGGGTCTTGGAGATCGGCTGCGGTTCCGGGGATCTGCTCGCCGCCCTGTCGCCCTCGTTCGGTGTGGGGATCGACCTCTCCGGCCGGGCGGTGGCCGCGGCCCGCACTCGCCACCCCCATCTCCACTTCCTCGAAGGCGACGCGTGCGAGACCGACACCCTCACGAAGGCACGCGGGCCCTTCGACGTCATCCTGATCGTGAATGTGGTTACCTTCCTGGGAGATGTGCGGCGTCTCTTTGACGCCTTGCACAAGGTCTCTCATGCGAAGACCCGGATCATGATCTACAGCTATTCGCGGCTGTGGCAGCCGGTGCTGGGGCTCGCGGAGATGCTGGGACTCAAGCAGGCCCAGCCGCCCGAGTCGTGGATTCCCCAGGAAGAGATCCGCACCATGCTGCACCTGTCCGACTGGGACCTGGTTCGCGAGGACCGTCAGATCGTCTTCCCGGTGTACGTGCCCCTCGTTTCGGAAGTCCTCAATCGCTTTATCGGACATCTGCCCCTCGTCGATGAGTTATCGCTGATGTTCGGGATGGTCGGGCGACCCCGGCTGACCCGTCATCCGGGTTCGGTGCGATCCGGGCCTTCGGTGAGCGTCGTCATCCCCTGCCGCAACGAGGAAGGACACATCGCACCGATGGTGGCGCGGCTTCCCGATCTGCCCCCGAACAGCGAATACATCTTCGTGGAAGGCGGATCGAAGGACGGCACGGAGGCCGCGATCAAGGCGGCGATCGAGAAAAACCCCGGCAAGCCCCTGCGCTTCCTGAAGCAGACGGGCAAAGGCAAGGGAGATGCGGTTCGCCTCGGGTTTGGCGCGGCCCGTGGCGAGGTTCTCGCGATTCTCGACTCGGATATGGGTGTCGCTCCCGAGGATCTGCCATCTTTCGTGGGCGCTCTCTCAAGCGGCCATGCTGAGTTCGTCAACGGCTCGCGGCTCGTTTATCCGATGGCCGGGAAGGCCATGCGTTTCCTCAACCTGCTCGCGAACAAGTTCTTCGCGGCACTCTTCAGCTGGATCCTCGGGCAGAACTGCCGCGACACATTGTGCGGCACGAAAGTTTTATATCGGGCCGACTACGAACGCATCGCGGCGAACCGCGCCTATTTTGGAGACTTCGACCCTTTCGGTGACTTCGACCTCCTCTTCGGTGCGTCCCGGCTGAACCTCCACATCGTGGACCTCGCCGTGCGCTACCACGAGCGGGAATACGGCGAAACGAACATCAACCGATTCGCCCACGGCTTCCTGCTTCTGCGCATGAGCGCTTTCGCCTCGCGGAAACTGAAGTTCTTGTGACGGGTGGCGTTTGACGGCCGACGTCAGTTACCCACAGCGCGGTTGCGGCCGGCCTTTTTGGCGCGGTAGAGACGTTCGTCGGCCTTTTGCAACAGCGACTCCGCGGTCAGCACGGGGTCGGCGGTGGTACAGGCGACGCCCACGCTCACGGTGAGATAGGGAGCGGCACTCGAACGTTTGTGGGGCACGCCCAGGCTCTCGACTCCGACCCTCAGCTTCTCCACCAGTTCCATGGCCCCCTCTAAGGGCGTGTCGGGCATGACCAGAACGAACTCCTCGCCGCCATAGCGAGCGGCCAGGTCCGCCGGCCGTTGAACCCTCTTTCGCAGGGTGCGGGCCACGAGCTGCAGAGCATGATCGCCCATCGCGTGGCCGTAGGAGTCGTTGTAGCGCTTGAAGAAGTCGACGTCGAGAATCGCGACGGACAGGGGCTGGCCGGTGCGGCTCGCGCGCGCCCATTCCGCCGAGAACACCGCGTCGAACTGGCGCCGGTTCGGTAACTCGGTGAGGCCGTCGATGTTGGCCAGAGTCTCAAGCATGCGCCTCTGCCTGACCACCTGCATATGCAGGGCCACGCGCGCCTTGACCACAGTCGGATGAAACGGCTTCGTGACGTAGTCGGAGGCACCTTCGCTGAGACCTCGCTCCTCGGCCTCGGGGGTATCAAGACCCGTGAGGAAGACCACGCAGATCGAGGAGGTCCGAACGTCCTCTTTCAATTTACGCAGTACCTCGTAGCCATCGAGGTCGGGCATGATGACGTCGAGCAGAATCACATCGGGAATGTGCTCCTGGGCCAGATCGAGGCCCTCCTCCCCGTTTTTCCCAAGTAGCACCGAATACTCGGACTGGAGCAGGTCGCCCAACATCTGCCGGTTCGTCGCGGAATCATCGACGATGAGAACCTTCTGCATACCCGACTGGCTGTCGCGACCCATGGTTTCCACACGCGATTGTACCGAGGTTGCAGGACTCGCCGTGTTCACGGCATTGAACCAGGCGCAGAAGTAACGAAAAACCAGCAGACTTTCGGCGGTTGGGTAGCGTCTAGAGGGAAAGAGCTTTCACTTCAATAGAGCTATTTTGACCGCAGCATCGAGAACGGCCTTGTCCTGGCCATTCACGAGGTGCTTCACCACGGTGCCCGTCCGGTCCACGAAGAACAGGGTCGGGAAGACCGAAACTCCCCCATACGCATCCTGCACCTCCGCGGTCGCGTGGCCCAGAAAAAATGGGATCCCCAGCTTCTTCGCGTAGTCCGCCCGATCCTGGTCGGTGTAGTCGAGGTCCAGCAGGCGATCGGCGTTGAGCCCCACGATGGTGAATCCCTGCGCCGCGTAGGTCTTGTGGAGTTCGACGAGCAGGGGTGTGGTGGTCACGCAGGGCGGGCAGTTGCTGAACCAGAAGTAGAGCAGAAACGGCTTCCCGGCGAGGGCGCCCAGGTTCAAATCCGACCCCTCGAATCCCTTCACGGAGAACGCCGGAGCGGCGTTGCCTTCCCAGCCCGTCACCGTCCGCTCCAGGATCTTGCCAAAGCGGGGATGCGCGGTGATCTTCTCCGCGTCGACCCGCAGGATTTCCCCGGTCTTCGGATCGCGCTCCAGAAACCGCGGCACTCTCGGATCCATCTCCATGATCCTCAGGATGATGTCGGCGGTTCCCGGCTCGGTGAAGGCGAATTGCTCGGAGATCTCCCGCAAGGATGGCGGTAAACCCCGCGACTTTTGGGTCTGGACCACGAACAGGGGGATCTTGAAGAACGTGTTGAAGAGACGATTCAGGGCCCTGCGCTCAGGCTCCCCGGTGAAGACCTCGTTGAAGAGACGCGAGACCTCCACCGGCGCGCCCGGTCGTACGTTCGCCCTGAGATACTGGAC
>CAZFQH010000375.1:0-4599 GCA_964520805.1 uncultured Acidobacteriota bacterium
GTAGAACAGAGTGAAGGTGGTCGCGGTATACCCGGCCGGGGTCAGGCCCGCCTGTCCGGTGTTCATGGTCACCACGTAGTCATTCGTTCCGTTGGCCGCGATCCCGGTGAAGAGGTACGCGCCGCCCACCCCGGTCACGGTGGAAGCAATGGGGCTTCCATCGGGAACACCGTCGCCATTCGTATCCCGGTAGAGGTCCACCGTGATCCCGACGAGCCCGGGTTCGCCGGGGTTTCGGGTCTGGTCGTTGTTCGCGTCGACCCAGACAAGATCGCCGATCGTGGCGGTGCCGGGGGCGGCGCGGAATCCAAGATCCGCCTGGGTGTAGCTCTCTCCTGAAGAGAGGTCGAAGGCGGCGGTGCGAAGGCTCTGCGGGAAGCGCACCTGGACGTTGTCCACGGTCGCCACCTTGCCGCTCTCGAGGGCGTCCAACGCCCGGTAACGGAGGAAGAAGGTGTTGTTGGTTGGAGCCCAGGCGACGGTGTCCGTGAAGGTTTGCGCCGCCGCACCGTTGATCGTGCGCAGAGGCAGCCAAGTCGCGCCGTCGATGCTGTACTCCACGATGACCTCGTCGCTGCCATCGGCGAGGAGCGCGGTTCCTCCAACCGCGGTCCCGCCCCAGTCGTACTGCACTTCGATGCTGGTGGCCCCGGTCACCGTGACCGACCGTCGGATGTCGTCGTTCGCTTCAACGGTAAGGCCCACGCCGCCGAACTCGATGCGGTTGTTGGCGATCTTGATGTCGCCGGTCGTTGCGTTGGCGTCGTCGGCAGTCTCGGTCCAGTTCGTCGCCCAGTCGAGGGTGCCCGTGTTTCCGGTAAACGTGCCATTGATGTTGAAGTCGTCGCGCACAGTGTCGGTGGTCTGGATCAGGCTGGCGCCCACGACCTTCTCAAGGACGACGGAAGCGATGGTGGCCAGTTCGCCGGTCTCAAGCGCGTCGGCGGCCCGGAATCGCACGAACGCCGTAGCGTCCGTGGGGGTCCAGGGAATGGTGTCGGTGTAGGCCCCGGCCGGGGTAAGGTTCCCCAGGGTTCGCGCGGTGGTCCATGTGGTGCCGTTCGTGCTGTACTCGACTATCACGTTGTCGTTGTCGACGCCGTTCCGCTGCAGGACGACGTTGTCGAAGCGCGCCTGCTCGCCGTCTTCGATCTGGTCCTCACTAAAATAGCGGATGTGGATGGTGGCGTCGGTCGGGGTCCAGGGGATGTAGTCGGAGAAAGTCTGGTCGGGTACGGTGCCATCGAGCGTCCGGAGGGTCGTCCAGGCCAAGCCATCGGTACTGTATTGCACCAGGATATCGTCGGCGCCGTCCACGCCTGTCTGGCTCCAGTCGTAGGTCCAGACGAAGCTGGTGGCGTTCGTGGCAGTGGCGGTGCGCCGGATTTCGTCATTGGCGTCCGGCGTCAAACCGACTCCCCCGATCTCAAGCCGGTTGTTAGCGACCCGGAACTCTCCGGCGGCGGCGTTGCCATCGTCGCCGGTCTCTACCCAGTTGGTCGCCCAGGCGTTGGTGCCGGTGCTTCCAGTGTAGACGCCGTTGGTGCCAAACGAGTCCGCGAATGTGGTGGCTACGAAAGTACCGTTCCAGAAATAGCTGAGCTTCAGACTGGTGGCGTCCGTCACCGTAGCCGAACGCTGAATCGACTCGCCGGTGACCACGGTGCCGCCATCGGTGGTGTCGCGGAACTCGATGCGGTTGTTGGCGATTTGGATGTCGCCCGCAGCCGCGTTGGCGTCATCGTTGTTCTCGGTCCAGTTGGTCAGCCAATTCTGCGTTCCGTTGTTCCCGGTAAAGACCCCGTTTGTACCGAACGCATCGGCAAAGGTGGTAGTCGTTGCTCCCGGCATGCCGCCGGTGATTTGCACGTAGTAGCCGCTTCCGGGAGCCACATCCTGGAAGATGTACAGGCCCTGGCTGTCGGTGGTGGTGACGGCAAGGGGAGTACCGAAAGCATCCTTCAACGTGACCTGGATGCCGGCGAGGCCCGTCTCGCCGGGATCGAATACGCCATCGGCGTCGATGTCAAGCCACACTCGGTCGCCCACGGTACCGGAGCCGCTGCTCGGCACCAGGACGATGTTGGTCACGGTGGCCTGCAAGGGCACCGGGATTTCGGCTGCTGAAACCGTAGCGGTGTTGACAATGGTGGTCTGCCCGGACGGGAAGGGATTGTCGGCGGTGACGTTGTAGGTGACGACCATCGACTGGTTGGGTGAGATAACGCAGCCGAAAGCGGAAGAGATCATCTCCGGTGGAGCGGCAGTGGCGAACGTTCCTGACGCCGCGATGTTGCTCCAGGCGATATTGACGTTGTCGAACGCCATCGTCTCGTTCAACTGGTCGTAGTTGCCCGTGAGTCGGAACCGGATCGTGGTGGTCGAGGACCTGTACGCGCTCAGGTTGTAGGGCCCAGGGACCGAAGCGGCGCCGGCCGCGTAGGTGGCGAGTTCGGTGAAAGGTCCGGAGGCGCTGGTACTGGCTTCGATGACGAGGGTGTCGGACGCCTCGAGGTTCGCCGCGGTGGCGGTAAAGCTGAGCAAAGGTGAGCCGACGGCGCCGCTCAGGTTAACTGTGCGTTGGACTTCGGTTGCGGCGCGACGGTAGAGAACCTCGACGTTGTCCAGAGTGATGCTCTCGGCATTCACCTGGTAGTTGGCACTCACGCGGACGCGGATCGCAGTAGTTGCCGAAACGCACGGCGTCAGGTCCCAGGGCCCGACAACTGACGGCGTCGCCTGGGTGAAAGTGGCCAAGGTGGTGACCGCTGCGAAAGTCGTGTCCACGCTGCACTCCACAACGAACTGGTCGGGAGTTCCACCGGCATCGAGATTGAGTTGGGCTGCGGTGAAGTTCAGTAAGGGCGTACCGGTGGCCCCCGACAAGTTGACCGTCCGGTAGGCGGCAGCGCCCACGGCATTGTTGAAGGCGATGTTAGCGTCGTTCACGGTGACGTTGTCGCCCGCCTCAAAGGTGTTGTTTCCCGCAGTCTCAAAAGACCTGAACCGGAGGGTGATCGAAGTGGCTCCGGCAGTGGAGATGGTGAGAGGGTTTGTACCCGCCAGCACTCCGTTCGTGATTCTCTGGATTTCAACGAAAGCCCCCGAATCAAGCTGATACTCTGCGATGACTCCTTCGTTTGCGTCAGCTCCGGCGTTGGCCAGAGCGAAGGAGAGCGTGACCGAGTTTCCGGTGACGGGCGCGGTGCGGCTCAGGGTGGCACCGGTCGCTCCGGGGCCGAAGTTCAGAAGATTATTGTTCGCGGCATCCGCGATGATGATCCCGGTAGTTGCGACGCCATCGTCGCCAGTTTCGGTCCAGTTTCCCGACCAGAAAAAAGAGCCATTGTTGGTCGTGTAGTTCGCGTTGTCGAACTGGTCCCGAACCGCGGACGTAACGAACTGAAGCCTGAGGCCTGCGCCGGCGACGAGCACGTAGCCAGAGCCCGGCGTCTGGGCGGCCTGGATGTCGCGCTCGACCCAGTCGCTGGCCCAGGTTGCGGAGTTGTTCGGTCCATTGTTGTTATACGCCACGGCCGCGAATTCATCACGGACGTTCTCGGCCCATCCCAGGCGAAGCGCGTTCCCCGTGACCAGGGCGAGGCCGCTCGCCGCCCCGCCGCCGAGGTTGTCGACCTCGGACCAGTTCCCCACCCAGTTAGCGGTGTTGCCAGGCCCGTTGTTGTTGTAGGCCACCGCCCCGAACTCGTCGCGCACGTTCGCCGCCGTACTCGCGCCCGAAATCAGGATGTCGTCGATGTAAACGTCGTCGAACCCCGCGCCGCCGCTCCAGGCCTGGGGCGCTCGGAAGCGCAGATTCAACGTTGTGTTACCGCTCAGAGGTACGGTTATCGGGTTGGACCCGGTGTAGCCGGTACCACCATCTAGTGTGCCAATGGTCACAAACGCGCCGCCGTCCAAACTGTACTCGGCAACCAGCGTCTCGCCCGCCTCAATACCGGCAGCACCGCCGTTCACCAGATTGAAGCTGATCGTGGCGCTGGTTTGGCCGCTGACATTCGCGATTCGATTGATCGAGCGGCCCGCGGTGCCGAGGCCGGCAAATTCGACGCGGTTGTTCTGCACCAGGATCGTTCCGGTAGCCGCGCTCGCGTTGTCGCTCGTCTCGGTCCAGGCGGCGTTCCAGTTTGCGGTTCCGTTGTTGCCCGTGTAGCTGCCATTCGTCGCAAAAGAGTCGAGGACGGTGAGCAACCTCTCGCAGGTCACGGAGCCACTCGCCGCCACGTAGGTGGTTCCCACTGGCGTGGGATCGAGCAACGTCAGGCCCGTAAGCGGGGCCGTAGAAGTCGAAGGATTGTTGACGGTGACCGTGCAGTGTTGAATAGCCGATGACATACGTTATTGAGTGAATGGTGTGTTAGCTGCCGAATTGGTTTCCGTCAGCATCATCGAGCAACTGGGAAATATCTTCAACGTTTTTAGATTGCCGCAATAAGCGACAAAACATGTCATCCCGCAGTTGCCGCGAGATGTTTTCGAGAGCCCGCAAATGGTCGCCAGGGCGATCAGGAGGCGATACGAGCAAAAAGAAAAGCGATGCGACTTGGCCATCTAGCGACTCGAAATCCAGGCCGGACA
>CAZFQH010000376.1:0-676 GCA_964520805.1 uncultured Acidobacteriota bacterium
ATCCCTGGACCAGACACTACCAGTCCGGGCCCAGCGAAGGCCCTGATCTTCGGCAGCAGCGACGGGGTTTGGGGGGGCGGGGTCGTTCACCGCCCCCCAACTCTAGACGATGCTTCCTTCGAGGAACGCCTTCAGTTTGCGGCTGCGCGACGGATGCCGCAGCTTGCGCAGGGCCTTCGCTTCGATCTGCCGGATGCGCTCGCGGGTGACCGCGAAGTTCTGGCCGACCTCTTCGAGGGTGTGCTCGTTGCCCTCGCCAATGCCGAAGCGCATCTTGATGACGCGCTCTTCCCGCGGCGTCAGCGTCTTGAGCAACGCCTCGGTCTGCTCGCGCAGGTTCACGTCGATCATGGCTTCGACCGGCGACACCGCGTTCTTGTCCTCGATGAAATCGCCGAGGTGTGAATCTTCCTCTTCGCCGATGGGCGTCTCGAGGGAGATCGGCTCCTGCGCGATCTTCATGACCTTGCGGACCTTGTAGACCGGGATGTCCATGCGCTTGGCGACCTCTTCAGAGGAGGGCTCGCGGCCGAGTTCCTGAATCAGCGCACGCTGGGTGCGCACGAGCTTGTTGATGGTCTCAATCATGTGCACCGGGATGCGGATGGTGCGGGCCTGGTCGGCAATCGCTCGGGTGATGGCCTGCCGGATCCACCAGGTGGCGTAGGTCGAGAAC
>CAZFQH010000376.1:686-3891 GCA_964520805.1 uncultured Acidobacteriota bacterium
CATCAGGCCGATGTTGCCTTCCTGAATCAGGTAGAGGAACTGGAGGCCGCGGTTCGTGTACTTTTTCGCGATCGAAACCACCAGTCGGAGGTTCGCTTCGACCAGTTCCTTCTTCGCCTGCTCGGCCTGGATCTCGCCGATGAGGACGGCGTCGAGGGTGCGCTTGAGATCAGCGGTCGTCGAACCGAAGTCGTCCTGGAGATCGCGCAACGCCTGCTTCTTCTCCTGGATGTCGCGCTTGATGACCTTCTTCTGCTCTTCGGAGAGGCGGCCCTCGCTCTTCACCACCATGCGGGTGACCTGCTCTTCGAGCTGGGACACCCGATCGACCGCTTCACGCAGACGATCCAGCAGCCGGCGCTTCACGTTCTCGGTGAGTTCGAGACGGCGGATGGCCTTCGAGAAACCCACGCGCTGACGCCCGACGCGCCACTTACCCTTGACCCACTTGGGGTCTTTCTTCGCAGTGTCCTCGTACTTCGCCTTGAGGACGATGTAGCTGTCGAAGACCGCCTTGACGTTGCTGACGAGCTTCAGGGTCTCGCGCTTCTTGCGCTCGAGTTTCTCCTCGGTGATTTCTTCTTCAACGAAGATGACCAGTTCCTTGACCCCGATGCGGGAGGCTTCGAGCTGTTCGCCGGCGGCCAGGATCTCCCGGGCGGCCATGGGCGTGCGCGTGATCTGGGCGAGCATGATGCGCTTGCCGCGCTCGATGCGTTTGGCGATCGCGACTTCGCCTTCGCGGGTGAGCAGGGGCACCGTGCCCATTTCCCGCAGGTACATGCGGACGGGATCGTTCGTCTTGTCGAGCGTTCCCGGGGTGAGGTCGATGGTCTCGCCTTCCTCGGCGTCGGACTTCTCACGGAACTTCTGCTCGGAATCGATGATCTCGATTCCCATCGAGCCGAACATGGCGAAGACGTCTTCGAGCTCGTCGGACGTGTGAATGTCCGTGGGGAGCATCTCGTTGACTTCTTCGTAGAGAAGGTAGCCCTTCTCCTTGCCCATCGTGATGCCGGTGCGTACTTCGTCGTACTTCTCTTCGAGTGTGAGGGCCATTTTTGTGTTCTTAAGTGCTCCGCTGCTTCCTAGAACCTTCTATTTTCGCCTGTCCGGGCGCTTTTAGCCAACGTGGCTCTCAGGAGACCGAACGCAGGGCCTCGATTTCCCTCGAAACGCGGGTTTTTTCCTCGAGAATGGCGTCGATGTCCTGCCCCGGCCCGCCCCGGACCAGAGCTTTCTGGATCCCCACCAGACGGCGCTCCAGCAAAAGCAGTCGCAACGACAAGGCGCAGGAACGGGCCGAGGCCGCATCGACCTCCAGATCCTGAACCGCGATCTCGCGCAAGACGCGCCGGTCGTCGTCGTCGGGAAGGGTGTCTTGAAGTGTCCCGAGCGATGCCTCGCCGCCCACCGCCGAGAGCCGAAAAAGTGTGGCGAGGATCGGCCCGGCCCGCAGGGACGAGAGGTCGAGGCCGTCGAGTTCGGCGAAGGCTTCCGCTACATCTGGAAGACTCTTTAGAGCAAGCGCCACCAGCCAGATTTCAGATCGCGTCAGTTCCTGTTTCGCGGCCGGGGCCAAGGTCCGAACGACCGGCGTGAAAGCCTGAGCCCTCACCGCCTGCCGCGAACCCAGGGACCGGGCGAGTTCTTCGCTGGCCGCGATCGGGTCGATGTTCCCGATCTGCGCAATGCGGGGAATCCAGGCCGCTCGCTCCACGCCGCTTTCGATCCGGCCAAGTGCGGGGAGCAGAGCGTTCATGTACGCCGCTTTTCCGGCGGGGCTCCCGATGTCGTTTTCGCGCGCGGCCAGACGAGCGAGCCACTCAATGGCCGGCTCCGCCGCCTCGATCTTCGCCAGAAACGGCTCGCGGCCCCTTTCGCGGATGAAGGTGTCGGGATCGTGTCCGGATTCAAGCGCCACCACCCGCACGTCCATCTTCTCTTCCTGGAATATCTCAATGGACCGGCGGGTCGCTTTCACCCCGGCCTCGTCGCCGTCGAAACACAAGATCGCGCGCGGGGCCAGACGCTTCAACAGGCGTACCTGCTGAGAGGTGAGGGCGGTGCCGCATGGCGCCACGGCCGAAACCATCCCCGCTTCTATGGAACGGGCGACGTCTAGATACCCTTCCATCACGACCGCGCGGCCGGTTCGGCGGATTTCCTCTTTGGCCCAGCTCAGACCGTAGAGGGTCCGGCTCTTCTGGTATGCCGGGCCTTCGGGTGAGTTCAGATACTTTGGCTCATCGGCCGGGTCCAGGGCGCGGGCACCGAACGCCACCACGCGACCCCGATCCGACAGGATCGGAAAGATGGCTCGATTCCGGAAGCGGTCGTAAAGACCACGCTGGCCGCGGATGGCAAGACCCGCCATCTCGATGAGTTCTTCGCGGAACTGGATCTTGAGGGCGCGTACGAGGTCCTCCCACGCGTCCCGCGCGGCTCCGGCGCGAATGAACTCAAGCGTCTTCTGGGAGAACTTCCGGCCGAGCAGATACTCGCGGGCCCTTCGTCCGGGATCGGCCCAGAAGAACTGCTCGTACTGTTGGGCCGCCGCCTCGAGAACCGGTTCTATCTCCAGCCGCTGCCGATCCTCCGGCGACTCCTCACGCGAATCGGGGATGGGAAGGCCGAATCGGCGGGCCAGAGTCTCGATGGTGTCCTTGAAGGAGAGACCTTCCTTCAGTTTGATGAACTCGACCACGTCGCCGCCCGCACCGCAGCCGAAGCAGTGGAAAACCGGCGGGTCCGACCTCACGGTGAAGGACGGGGACTTCTCTTTGTGAAACGGGCACAGGCCCTTGTGCGATCGACCCATCCTGCGGAGGACGACGTGTTCGGAAACGATGCTGACGATGTCGGCGCGGCTCTTGAGTTCGTCAAGGAAGGAGGGAGTGAAGGTGGTCATCGGCGCAACTCGACCACCGTGGCCCCGGCCCCACCCTCGTTGGACGAGCCATCTCGGAAAGCGGTCACGTGGGGGTGCGATTTCAAGAGATCGCGGACCGCGGACCGCAAGCGGCCCTGGCCGAAGCCATGAATGATCCGAATGCTGGGGACATCGGCGAGGAAAGCATCGTCGAGGAACTTATCAACGAGCGGCGCAGCCTCGTCGACGCGCATCCCGATCAGCTTGAGAGACGGACCGCCGGCTTCTTCGGACCATGGAGCCGGCCGATGGGCGTCATTCGCCCCCCCCCCC
>CAZFQH010000376.1:3901-4593 GCA_964520805.1 uncultured Acidobacteriota bacterium
CGCGAACGACTCCGCTTGATCGGGCTCGACACGCCGGCCTGGGGACCAAGGCGGCGAACCCGGAGCTTTGGTGTTCCGCGCCCGCTGGACCAGCGAACGGCCCAGGCGGATGCGCTTTCCACCGGAATCGATCTCCACATCGCTCTCCGTGAGTGCGGTGATCAGGCCGCGCCAGCCGAGGGCGGGAGCCTCGACAAAATCGCCGACGGAAAGGGACTCCGCGGCTGCGGCCGGAGCTTTGGTCTCGCTCTCCGGTGTCACCTGAGACAGGATCTCGCCGCGCAGCCGGACCACCGCGCGGGGCGTCTTTGCGGCCTTCAGTTTGTCCTCCGCTTCTGCGAACAGAGCGCGGAGACGATGATCTTCCGCCTCGCGTCGTTTTTGAATGCGTTCGCGGGTGTCTTCACGCATTCGCGCGCGTTCGTCCTCGATGCGCGCAAGCCGGGCGGTGAGGGTTTCGTCCATCGCCCTGACCCGCGCCTGTGCCTCTTCGAGCCGAGTCTGTTTCTCCGCAAGCTCGGCCTTCTCCCGGGCGAGGTCGGCGAGTATGGCCTCCTGCCTTCGGGCCGATTCGGGGAGCCGCGACCGGGCCTGATCGACGACACTCGCGGGGACGCCCAGGCGGCTTGCGATCTCGAAGGCGAGCGAGCGTCCGGGTTGGTTGAGAACGAGTTTGTAGGTCGGCGCAAAAG
>CAZFQH010000377.1:0-4542 GCA_964520805.1 uncultured Acidobacteriota bacterium
GGCCAGTTCCGTGATGATCCCGATGTCGTCCTTCGCGTTGCCAGGCGGATCGAGGGCCTTGCGCACGCGCTGGACGCGGCGCTCACTGTTGGTGACGGTGCCGTCCGTTTCAAACGCCGCCACCGACGCAGGGAGGACGACATGCGCCAGCTCCGCGGTTTTCGTCATGAAGATGTCCTGGACAATCAGCATGTCGCGGGTGGCGAGCAGATGGCTGGCCCGGTTCAGGTCGGCCTCGGACGAAGCGGGGTTCTCGCCGATCACGTACAGCGCGCGGAGGTCGCCGTGCTCCATCGACTCGAACATCTGGGTGAGGTTGAGGCCGTACCTGGGGATGATGGGAACGCCCCAGGCCGCTTCGAAGCAAGCGCGCGCGGCCGCGTCCTTCTCGATATCCTGGAAACCCGGGAGCTTGTTGGGGATTGCACCCATGTCTCCCCCGCCCTGAACGTTGTTCTGGCCGCGCAGTGGATTGAGACCACTGCCGTAGCGGCCCACGTGGCCGGTGAGGAGGCCCAGATTGATCAGAGAAAGGACGTTGTCGACCGCGTTGTGGTGCTCGGTGATGCCGAGGGTCCAGCACAGGATGGCACGATCCGCGTGTGCGTACAGGTGGGCCAATTCACGAATGGCCGCGGCGGGAATCCCGGTCACCGCTTCCCCTCGCTCGAGCGTCCACTCCATCACGCAGGCTTTGTACTCGGCGAATCCCGATGTGGCTTGTTCAATGAACGAGCGGTTTTCGAGACCGTTCACGATGATCTCGCGGGCCAGGGTGTGAGACAGGGCGATGTCGGAACCGACGTTGAGACCCAGCCACAGGTCGGCGAAGGCCGCCGACTCCGTCTGGCGTGGATCGACCACCACGAGCTTGGCGCCCTTCCTGATTCCCTTCAGAACATGGTGGAAAAAGATGGGATGCGCCGCGCGAGCATTCGATCCCCATAAAAGGATGAGGTTCGTGTGTTCGACCTCTTCGTACGAACTCGTCCCGCCACCTGCTCCGAATACCGTCGCCAGACCGACGACGCTGGGGGCGTGTCAGGTTCTATTGCAGCTGTCGATGTTGTTGCTGTGCAACACCTGTCGGATGAACTTTTGGGCGATGAAGTTCATTTCGTTGGTGGCCTTCGAGCAGCTGAAGATTCCCACCCCCTGAGCACCCTTGGCGAGGGTCGCGGCCTTTAGGCCGAAGGCGGCGCGATTCAGGGCCTCATCCCAAGTGGCGACTCGAAGCACACCATTATCGCGAACCATGGGTTCGGTGAGTCGAGGCAATCCGTTGGGCATTTGAGGCTCTCCTTCTGAGAGTGGGATCCAAGGGCCTCATCATACGGCGGCCACCCGGCACTATGCCGTGGATCAGGGGGGGCCATTAGTACGGGCACGCCGAGAGGCCGCGGGCCAATCCACTCAGATAGTGAGGAGCCTCTCGGGCGTAGGGAGCGCCCTCGGCTGTGCGCCGGTCGACACACTCACTTGGCACAGACATTGCTGTTCCATCAGGTGACCGGCATGCGCTGCATGCCCGGGACCCGCCCTTTTGGCGGGTCCAAATAGGAGCGAACGAACACAATGATCAACATGACAATCCTGGCGGGTGGCCTGGCTCTGGGCCTTGGTGTCACCTCCCAGTCCCCAGCGGTCCAGCCGAACAAAGATTCCGTGGTCGGAGCCAAGGTCAAGCTAACCGCCTGCGTCGTGACCGACAAGGAGAATTCCTTCGTTCTCACTCAGGTGGACGAGATCTACGGGCCGAGAGCCACCACGTCGTCGCCGACCCCGATGGCGATGTCCGGGATGAAGGATGGCGGCCCCAACGAGGTCATCTACTGGCTCAGCCACGACTCGGTCCAGAAGATGCGCGGGCTGATGGGCCAGAGAGTTGAGGTCATGGGCACCATCACCGAGGTGACCATGGGAACCATAAGGACCCAGCAGGAGCCCGACAAACCAGGAGCCAACAACGACAACAAGATCGAAATCGACGCGCGGGGCAAGGAATCGGACGCCAAGACGGATATTGCCGTCGGAACCGGACCCGACCCCCTGGTGAAATCAGATGAGACCCAAAGCCTGCCGGTGCGCCGGATCAAGGTAAAGAGCGTCAAGGTCATCAACAAGACCTGCTCGTAGGGCCCTTTCTACAATCAGGCTTCGGCCCCTTCGCCCGGGATGAGTTTATTCCGAGCGAAGGGCGGCCATCGCCGCGACAGCCATCTCTACTCCGTGCGCAACGCCACCATCGGCTGAACGCGGGTTGCGCGGCGTGCGGGGACGAAAACCGAAAGTAGAGAGATTACGGTGATGAGGCCCAGAACCACGATGTAGGTAAGGGGATCGAGAGCGCTCACCCCGACCAGCATGCTGGCGATGCCGTCCCGGCCGAAGGTCGCGATGGAGAGGGCAATCGCGAGGCCCAGTGAGAGCCCGAGCGCAATCTGGCGAGCGCCCTGTCGAATGACCATGGACTGAATCTTCGACGAAGCGGCCCCAAGCGCCATACGCACGCCGAACTCCACGGTTCGCTGACTGACCGAGAAGGACATCACTCCGTAGATCCCCACGGCCGCGAGCAGGATGGCGGCCACCCCGAGAGCGGAAAACAGGGTTGCGACGATTCGATTGACCGCAACCGCGCCATCGAGGTGGAACCTGGGGGTCGCCGCGAAGTAGAGGGGCAGGTTCGCATCGACGTTCCGAACCTCCCGCCGGAGGTCGGGGAGGATGGCATCGGCGCTTTGGTCACCCCGGGGCTTCACGATCACCGTGGCGAATTGATTCGCAATGGGTTCGGGGGCGCTGGGCCCGAAGGCCACCGAATAGAAGGGGACGTAGAAACCGCTGTCCTCGATGTTGCGGTTATTGAACGGGCCGGACATGCGAACGGAGCTGACCACCCCCACGATCGTGCGCCAGGGGCCAAAGGGATTGGTGCCGTCGCCGGTTCGGAAGCGGCGACCGACCGCACTCTCGCGGCCGAAGTGCTTCTCGGCGAAGGCGGCGTTGACGATCGCCACCGGCTGTTTGCGGTCGAGGTCATCTTCCGCGAACTCACGGCCTTCGAGGAATTTCTGGCCCATCACCGCGAAGAAGCCGGGTGTCACCTGTTCGACGTTGACGTTTGGATGATCGCCTTTCGTAGCGTAGGCCTTCCCTTCGATTTCGATGGGGCCGTTGCCCGAGAAGACCATCTGGAAGCGGCTGGTGAGGGCCACCGCTTCGAACTGAGACGAGGAACGCAGTGAGGTGAGCAGACGGTCGTAGAAGAGTTTGCGGGCGGCGGACGTCGGATAGTCCCCATCCATCAGGCCCATGCGGGCCGACATGATCCCCGAGGTGTCGTAGCCGTAGTCGATGGTCTGCTGGTTCACGATCGAGCGGACCTGAAGCACCGATCCGATCAGCAGGATGCAGGTTACCGCGATCTGAAACACCACCAGGCCCCGAGTCATCAGGCCCACGTGGCGCGAACTGTTGCCACGGCCACTGTCTTTGAGCGTCGAGGCGGTATCGGCCCGCGACGACATCAGGGCGGGGAGCAGGCCCGAAACGAGGGCAGCGGTGACGGTGGCGAGCACGGTGACGAACAGGGCGAGACGATCGATCTCGAAGAGCATCCACCTGGGCGGACCATTGTTCTGGCTGCGCATGGCCGCCGCGAACCAGTCGGTGCAGACGTAGGCGAGGCCGATGCCGGCCCCGGCGCCGCGCGTCGCGACCAGCAGGCTCTCGGTCAGCATCTGACGGATGAGGCGAATGCGGGTGGCCCCGAGCGACGAGCGGATCGCGAGTTCCTTGAGCCTGATCGTGGCCCGCGCGAACTGCATGTTCATCACGTTCACACAAGCGATGAGCAGAACCCCCACGCCGAACGCGAACATGGTGAGAAGCATCCCGCGGACCGGCAGGGGCGTGAAGGTCTGGATCAACGGCCGGACCTGGGCATCGTTGAACTGCTTGTTCGTATCGGGGTAGGCGACGGCGAAGCGGCGGGCGAAACTGGCGAACTCCGCCTGGGCCTGATCAAGAGAGACCCCGGGGCGGATCAAACCGAGCACCGCGGGATTGTTGGCTTGAGGATCATTCCGCGCTCTCACCTGGAACTCGCTGTAAAGCGGGATCCACATCTCCTCATTGTTTGGAAAGCTGAAGCCCTGAGGCATCACCCCGATGATCGTGGCGGGTTTCCCGTTGAGGCGGACATCCTTCCCCACGATGTTCTGTGCGCCTCCGAAATCACGCTGCCAGATCCCATGGCTCAGCAGGAGAACCTTGGGCGCGCCAGGCTTGTTGTCTTCCCCGGTGAATTCGCGGCCCATGATCGGCTTCACTCCGAGAATCGACAGAAAATCCTCGGTCATATAGGCCCCGGTGTAGCGGCGGGGCTCGCCGTCCGCGGTGAGGTTGACCGTCGAACCGTTCAGGTACGCCGCCATCTTCTCGAAGGATTTCTGCTCGTAGCGAAACTCCTCGAAGTCCAGCGAGTACACCTGATTGTTGGCGCCGAAGGGCGACAGGGTGGTGGGGTCGATGAAAGTG
>CAZFQH010000378.1:0-4533 GCA_964520805.1 uncultured Acidobacteriota bacterium
CCCCCAATGTTGCCTTCATCCGGATAAGCGCCCGATTGAGCGAACTCTTGACCGTGCCCAGGCGAACACCCAGCGTCGAAGCAATCTCTTCCAGGGACATCTCGGAAAAGTGACGCAGGGTCACGACCGCGCGCTGCCTTTCGTTGAGGGCGAGCAGCCCCCGTTCGATGGTCCGACGCGAGTCTTCAGTGTGAAGGTTGTCGAGGGCGCCTGGTTGGTGGCGCGCTGGAATGTGCTGGAGGTCTTCGGCCTCCACCCCGACTTCATGGGTTCCCCGCCGCTTTTTTTGACGGTAGCGGTCGATGGCGGCGTTGATGGCGACGCGGGTGAGCCAGGCGCCCACCTCGGCCCGGGAATCAATCCGCTGCGCCTGCTGAAAGAGTTTGATGAAGGCATCTTGAACCACCTCGAGGGCGTCCTCGGAGTTTCGCAAATAGCCGTAGGCGATACCGTAGAGACGCCGTTCGTGCCGGGCCATGAGCGAAGACAGCGCCTCTTCCTCCCCCGCCGCGAGGCGGGCAAGGAGATGCGCATCGTCGTTGCCTTTGCACGGGGCCACAAGGAGCGATCTTCGGCGACCTCAGCGCAGATAGACCAGGACCCGTTCGCCATCATCTTCGGTGACCTCCACCAGCGGGCCGAGCGGGAGCTTGTCCAGGTCGGTGCCGCGGAGCTTCCGGAGTTTGCGCCGCGCTTCCGAGCAGCCGCTTCGGGAGCGGTCGCAGAAATCCTGATCGTCTAAGTCCCAGTCGAAGTCGGCGTTCCTGGCCAGTTTTCGCACCAGGCCCAGAGGCACTTCGACCCGCACAAGTTTTCGATTGTCCGGGTCGTAGACCAGAACGCGCAATTCCCGTGCTGGACCTTCTTTGCCCGCCACCGCTTGAGCCGCGTTCCGCGCTTCGTCGAAGTACCGGTCCGGGTTTGAGACGTGGCTGACGTTCACCAGACAGCCGATGCTGGCGAAGGCG
Organism: uncultured Acidobacteriota bacterium; assembly: GCA_964520805.1. GTDB lineage: Bacteria > Acidobacteriota > Vicinamibacteria > Fen-336 > JAGNNV01 > JAGNNV01. Next base: position 969 of record CAZFQH010000378.1, read on the forward strand.
AGAGCGCAGGTGATTGCAAGTCGTTGAAACATGTTGGCTTTTCTCCTTGAAACTCATGTGCTTCTGTCCCTTCTAACGCCCCAGGGGGGAGAAAGGTTCCAAAGGCCGGGCCGCAGGGGATAATGACGAATATGGCTGAAGGTATTGGTTTTTCCGGGATCGACTTCTCAGGCAAGGACGCCTGGCGGATGTTCAAGATCATGTCGGAGTTCGTGGAGGGGATTGACGAACTGCAGGAGATCGACCGGGGGGTGGCGGTTTTCGGATCGTCCCGTTCGAAACCCGGCAGCGAAGACTATGAAGGAGCGCGGGCCATGGGGCGCGCCCTGGCCCTTTCGGGCTACGACGTGATCACGGGCGGCGGGCCGGGAGACATGGAAGCGGCGAATCAGGGAGCGCGGGAAGGAAACGGGAATTCGGTAGGTCTCGCCATCCATCTGCCCCACGAGGGGAAAGCCAACCCGTACCTCACCCACACCATCACGTTCAAGTACTTCTTCGTGCGCAAAGTCATGTTCGTGAAGTACAGCAAGGCCTTCGTGGTGATGCCCGGAGGGTTCGGAACGCTCGACGAACTGTTCGAGGCGGTGACCCTCGTTCAGACCAAAAAGATCAAGCCGTTCCCGATCATCCTCGCCGGAAATCCGGCCCATTGGCAGGGACTTCTCGACTGGATTCAAAGCGCACTGGTCGCGCGTGGGAAAGTGCGGGAAGAAGAAGTGTCCATTTTGCAGTTGGCGGAGACTCCCGAAGCCGTACTCGAAATCCTGAAGAAAAATCACATCGAAGGAGGCGCATGAGCCGAAAAGGGACGTTGATCGCAGGCGATGGAATCGGACCCGAGGTCGTCTCGGCCGCGGTGCGCGTGCTCGAAGCGACCGGGGTGGTCATCAAGTGGGAATCCCAGATGGCGGGGGCCATGGCCATTGCCACCGAAGGTTCGCCCCTCCCGCAGAAGACGCTCGACTCAATTCGAAAGAACGGCCTGGCCCTGAAGGGCCCCACCACGACTCCGGTGGGTGGCGGTCATGCCTCCATCAATGTGGCCTTGCGCAAGACCCTCGACCTCTATGCGAACGTCCGGCCCATCAAGTCGCTGCCGGGGGTGAAGAGCCGCTACGAGAACGTCGACCTCGTCATCATTCGAGAAAACACCGAAGATCTGTACTCCGGCCTCGAACACGTGGTGGTCCCCGGCGTGGTGGAGTCGATCAAGGTGATCACCGAAAAGGCCTCGACCCGGATCGCGAAGTTCGCCTTCAACTATGCGCGGACCCACGGCCGCAAGCGGATCACCGCCGTCCATAAGGCCAACATCATGAAGTTGTCGGACGGCCTGTTTCTGGACTGCTGTGCCAGGGTGGCCGCCGATTTCCCGGACATCAAATACGACGACATCATCGTGGACAACTGCTGCATGCAGCTGGTGCTCGACCCCACGCGCTTCGACATGCTGCTGCTTGAGAATCTGTACGGCGACATTGTCTCCGATCTGTGTGCCGGACTGGTGGGCGGCCTGGGCCTGGCCCCCGGCGCCAACATCGGTGAGAAGGGGGCGACTTTCGAGGCGGTTCACGGCAGCGCCCCCGACATCGCAGGCAAGAACATCGCGAATCCGATCGCGCTGATTCTCTCGGCCGCCCTGCTTCTTGACTACATCGGCGAGAAGGCGGCGGGCGACCGGGTGCGCCACGCGGTGACCGCGGTTTTGAAGGAAGGGAAACACATGCCGAAAGACCTGGGGGGTTCGGCCTCCACGAGCGAAGTCGCCGAGGCGATCGCCACGCGCGTTTCAAAGAAGTCTTGAAGCTGGCAGCCCATGGCGAAAGTCTGCCGGCATTCGCGCGCGAAGCCTCCCTTGGGGGAGAGGCGGACTTTCACCACAGACTGCTGGCACCTGGTCTGGCGCTTTTCTTCCTCCTGGCGCCCCACGCGGTGGCTCAGGAGGAGGATGCTTGGCCTGAGGGCAATGCCTACGTCCGCAGCGTTCTTCGGAACCCGCGGCCCCAGGACGCCGCGATCAACGACTATTCGTACGACATGGACGAGGTGCGTGAAAACCTCGACAAAAATGGGAACGCCATCTCGCGGGAAGCCCGACGCTACGAGGTCTACTTCGTGCAGACCCGTCCGGTGCGACGCCTGGTGGCCCGAAACGGCAGGGCCTTGAGCGCGCGGGAACAGTCGGAGGTCGACCGGAAGGCGGAGGCCCTCGCGAAGGCGATCGGCGAGGGGCGAACCGTGAGCGAGCAGCCGGGGATCCGGCTGTCGCTGCTTCTCGAGTCGTTCGACTTCAAGACGGTAGGTCGCGAGGAACGCGGGGGCCGGAAGACACTGGTCTTCGCTTTTTTACCTCTCGCCTCCGCCTCCACGGGTCGATCGTCCGGAGGCCGGGGCTCGGACGCCATCGCGCGGATTCTTACCGGACGTCTTCATGTCGACGAGGTCGACCGCAGAGTGGCGCGGATCGACGCCCACAACATCGAAGGCGGCAAAGCCAGCCTCGCCACCGGGGTGAAGCTCGGGGCCTTCGCGCTTCAGATGGAGTTCGTCGCGGTGGAGGATCACGTCTGGCTCCCCCTTCGCGTGGTGACGATCGCCACCGGCCGCGCCTTCATCTTCAAGACCTTCCGCGTTCGTCAGACCACCACCTACTCGAACTACCGCAGGTTCACGGTCGGCACCGAAGAAAAGCCGATCGGATCTTGATCGGCGAACAAAGATCGGCCACGCGACTTCGTCTTCTCCGCGCTTGGGGTGTAGCTGCGCCACCAAGTCGGCGGGGAAGACGATGTCGCGCTCAGGGTGTCCATGCGGTCGAACTCGGACGGCGCCTTTGAAGGACGTCTCCCGACTCGTCCAGATGACGGCAAACTGTGGACCGTGCAGGTGATTTCGCAAACGCCCGCGTTTCGGCGCGTGGTTCAGGGCGTTCGTCTCATACCCGAAGGCAGCATCGCGGAGGGTCGGACGAATTCGACCAGGCCCGCGCGCGTCTTCGCAAGGAGATCCAGAAAGACGTCGAACGAAGTCGTCGGTCTGTGATTGTGTCGTCTCTTGAGGTGCTCGACAATGGTGCGAGCAAGACCGACACGCCCGACCCGCTTGTGCAGGGAGTGGCGCTGGTGCGCCAGCAGTTTCTGGCGACGCTGGAAGGGCTCGGCGTCACGCGAGTTGACCCGCTCGGTCAACGTTTTGACCCGGTCCAGCACGAAGCCGTCTCGACGGTGCCTGCCGCATCATCCGACCGGGACGACATCGTCATCGGCGTCGTCCGTCCGGGCCATCTTGACGTCACGCCGATCGCCCCGCTTGCCAGGGGCGGATGAAACTGCTTGCCGTGGTGAAGAACCCGCTGAGCATCACCCGTTACCTGGCTGCGCCCGGCGAACTGACCGAGGGCGCGAAGCCTTCCCTTGGGGGATGCCCTGCCGCTCACCTGGTCGCGGTCCGCCCTACTGGAAGAGCCGCGTGCTCCGGCGACAGGCGCTCGGCGACGAGAACCAGTGCGGGGATCACGGCAGCAAGGGCGAGCGCGCAGCCTGGCCAGCCATGGGGGGCGGGG
>CAZFQH010000379.1:0-4532 GCA_964520805.1 uncultured Acidobacteriota bacterium
GTGCCGCGTCCGGCCGCACCAGGGTCCCCAGGCCTCCCGCCGCGGCCGGGCGTTAAGCCGGAGGTGAAGTAGCCATGGCGATGCCCGAACTCGAACGCCTGCTGCGCAAGATGATCGAAGGCGGCGCCTCCGATCTCCACCTCGTGGTCGGCCGCCCCCCGCTTCTCCGCACGCGCGGGGAACTGGTGCCCATGGACGAGCCGGTTCTGACCCGCGAGAGCTCCGAAAGCATCATCACCGCGGTCCTGGCTCCCGTTCAGAAAGACCGCATCTTCGAGAATCTGGATCTCGACTTCGCCTACGAACTGCCGGACGGTGCCGCCCGTTTCCGCGTGAACGTGTTGTGGCAGCACCGCGGCATGGGCGCAGTGATGCGGGTGATTCCCACCAAGATCCTCACCATGGATCAGCTGGGTTTGCCGCCAGGAGTTCGACAGATCGCGGAGACCCGTCGGGGCATGGTGCTGGTGACCGGTCCCACCGGTTCGGGCAAGTCGACCACCCTCGCCGCGATCATCGATCACATCAACGAGACCCGCGAGGCCCACATCATCACGATCGAGGATCCTCTCGAGTTCGTGCATCCGAACAAGAAGTCGCTGATCTCGCAGCGCGAAGTGAAATCGCACACGAAATCGTTCTCGTCCGCGCTGAAGATGGCGGCCCGCGAAGATCCGGACATCGTCCTGGTCGGGGAAATGCGCGATCTCGAAACGATCCGCCTCGCCCTCGCCGCCGCCGAACTGGGTATCCTGGTTTTCGGCACGCTCCACACGAACTCCGCGTCGAAGACCATCGATCGGATCATCGACGCCTTCCCCGCGGACGAGCAGCCTCAAGTGCGGGTCATGCTTGCCGACTCGCTGAAAGCAGTGGTGGCCCAGCAACTTCTCAAGACCGCCGATGGCAAGGGCCGATGTGCGGCCAACGAAGTTCTGGTCGCGACTTCCGCGCTTTCGAACATGGTGCGCGAAGGGAAGATCTCGATGATCAACTCGATGATCCAGACCGGTGGCGCTTTGGGCATGCAGACCATGGACCAGGCCCTTGGGAAGTATGTGAAAGAGGGCCGGATCACCGCCGAGGCCGCATACGAGAAGGCCATCGACAAGGAGAACTTCAAGAAGCAGATGGCACCCGCACCTCCGGCGCCCCCGGCTCCTTCCGGGGCACCGCGTTGAGGTTCCCTCCTTCTGGTTTCTTCCCCTCCAGTTTGAAATACTAAGCAGACCGATATGGCAGATCTCGATTTCGAAACGCCCTTCGCCGAAGGTTTGAAGCGATTGCAGGCGCTGCGGGCCTACCGCGGCGATCCCGGCAAAGAGCGCGAGGCCAAAGACCTCAAGGCCCAGCTCGACCGCGACCGGCGACAGGTGTACTCGACCCTCTCTTCCTGGCAGCGGACGCTGGTGGCACGGCATCCGAACCGCCCCTACACTCTTGACTACACCGGAGCGCTGCTTACGGATTTCTTCGAGGTGAAAGGCGACCGTCGCTTTGCCGATGACCCCGCGATCATTTCCGGCTTCGGCGTCTTTGAAGGCCGCTCGGTCTGCGTGATCGGCCATCAGAAGGGCAGGGACACGAAGCAGAAAATCTACCGGAACTTCGGCATGCCGAAGCCCGAGGGCTATCGCAAGGCCATGCGGGTCATGCGCATGGCCGAGAAGTTCGGCCGGCCGATCCTCACTTTCGTGGATACCCCAGGCGCCTATCCCGGCCTCGACGCCGAGGAGCGCGGTCAGGCCGAAGCCATCGCCTTCAACCTGCGCGAGATGGCGAAGCTCACGGTGCCCGTGATCGTCACGGTGGTTGGAGAAGGCGGCAGTGGAGGCGCACTCGCGATTGCGGTGGGGAATCGGGTGAACATGCTCGAGAACTCGGTCTACTCGGTCATCACGCCCGAAGGCTGCGCGTCGATCCTGTGGCGGGACGCAGGGAGGGCCCCGGAAGCGGCCGAGGCCATGAAGGTCGCGGCGCGCGACCTCAAAGCCCTGGGCCTGATCGACGAAATTATCGAAGAGCCGGCGGGTGGCGCGCATTCGGATCACGAGGCAACGTTCGAGGCGGTACGCGGCGTCCTGGCGCGTCAGCTTGGGGAACTGAGCGGCAAGCCGGTAAAGGAGCTCCTGGACGAGCGCTACGGCAAGTTCCGCGCGATGGGTCGTATCGGCCAGGATCTGGTTGAGGGGTGAGAGTTCGGGTTCGTCTGTTCGCGGCCATCCGTGAGGCGATCGGGCGGGAGAGTGTCGACATATCCGTGGCCCCGGGCGCGACCCCGGAAGACGTCTGGCGCGAGGTCCTCCGACTCGACACTCGAGGCGTCCTATCGTCACGGCGAACGAATCTTGCCGCCGCGGTGAACCGCAAGTACACCAGCTTCGACGCGCCCCTGAAGGACGGCGACGAGGTTGTCTTTATTCCTCCGGTGAGCGGGGGGTAGCCTCCCCCGCGGTCGCTTCGACCGCAGTTCAATACGGACATCCCTCAGCGACCGTCTGAGAGGTTCCCGACTATCAGATCGGCCTAGCCTGGCCAGAGGATCGCCCTACACATATTCATGTGGCACACCCGGATAGGTGTGAGTGTTGCCCTGGACGACGCAGGCTTCTAGACTGCACGAATGCCCCGGCCGCGTGGAAAAGAACTTGACCTCTCCCCGAATCGCTATATCGAGAAGCTGAACCGGGCCACGGGGCGCGAGATCTCCGGTCCGATTGACCCGGACGACCTTCTCGTTCACGCTCATCGCGACCAGCATCCGCTGGAGGTGGCGGCCCAGGTCATCGCTTCCGGCTTCATCCGGACCACCGGTCGCGAGCGCGCGGTGGAGCGGGGGCTGAAGGCTCTGAACGAGATGGCGGGACGCGGCGCCGAGTTCGCGAGCCTCTTCGTGGGCGGGCGTGGATTCGAACGGAGGGCCAAGGACCTGCTGGGGGTTGTCTCTCGCGACTACTCGTACCGGTTCCGCGAACCGAAGCACGTCTCCCCGGCCCAGATCGAGCGTCGCCTCACCAAGGCCCGCCAGGATGCGGCCCGGAAGCTCGCGGCCCGCGGCCCGGATCCGAAGCTGCATGTCCTGCTCACCGGGGCCACGGGTTTTCTGGGCAAGGAGATCTTGTTCCAGGCTGCGAAGGACCCCCGCATCGCCCGGGTCACCTCCATCGTCCGGCCCGAGAAGATCACCGACCGCAAGACCGGTGAGGTCCTTCGGGTGATCGATGCCGAGGAGCGGGGTTCGTTGCTGTTGCGGCGGATCGCCATCGATGAGGCGGCCTTCTCAAAGTTCGACTTCGTCCAGGGCGATATCGAGCAGCCCGACTTTGGTCTCTCGGCCCGTAGTCACGATGACCTTGCGAAGAGCGTCAGCCACGTCATCCATTGCGCGGCATCGGTGTCCTTCGACGATCCCTACGAGGCCTCGTTCCGATCGAACGTGCTCGGGTCGATCAACGCGCTCGGCTTCTCCCTCTCGCTCCAGCAGCGTCGCGGCGCGCCCTTCGTGGAGCACATCGCGATCGAGACTTCGTACATCCATGGCCGGAAACGCAACGCCATGGCGCAGGAGGAAGCGCTCGTCTTCCCGCGTCACTTCTACAACAATTTCTACGAACTCACGAAGGCCATGGCCTCGATCGAGACCGACCGGCACTTGATCGAGAAAGGCCTGCGGGTGGCGCAACTCCTGCCTTCGATCGTGATCGGGCATTCGGAGACGGGGAACAATCGCGGCGACACCAAGGTGGTGAATGCTCCGGTGAACGCCTTTGGCCGGGCCAAGGAGATCGCCGACAAGCTGGACTCCGACCTCGCGGGGAAGCCGCGCCAGATGCTCCTTCAGTGGGCGGGCGGCCAGTTCCCGGGCGATCCCACGGCCGAGTTGAACTTCGTGCCGGTGGACCGCGTGGTTCAGGGGATCATCGCGAGCCTCACGGTGCCGGAGGCGATCGGCACCCGCATCCACCTGGCCACTGACAACCGTATTCGGTCGGACGATGTCGTTCGCACCGTGCGCGAAGAGCTTGGAGTCAACGTCCGGCTGTCGGATCCGACCATCTATCGCAACGTCACCCTGCCCATCGTGAAGAGCGTGCTCACCCGGCTCGGTGAAGACAAGCTGGCGAACGCTCTCGAGAAGCTGGGCGCGATCTTTGGCGGCTACGCGGAGTGGGGCCAGCCCATCCACTCGGTGGGAAATGACGTGAGGCTTCTGGGCCTCCCGATTCGAAGGCCCGACACCGAGGCTGCGTTTCGGATGTTGTGCAGGCACAATCGCTTCGTCCAGCAATACGGGCGGGTGCGCGACGCGGACGAGGTCGCCCGCCGTGAGCAGGCCTGGGAGCAGGCTCTGCTGCGCGTGGAGGCCCGCACCGGACACCAGGCCGGCGCCTTGCGACCGCGCGAGTTCCGAGAACATCTGGCTGAGGAACTCGATCTCGACACCTTTGCGCTCCGGCATGACGAGCAAGCGCCAAAGCGCGCGCGCGCGCGTCGCCGGGCCCCGGTCAGCAAAGCCCCGGTCAGCAAAATCG
>CAZFQH010000380.1:0-4519 GCA_964520805.1 uncultured Acidobacteriota bacterium
GATGTGTCGCCGCGGCTGTGGCCCTATTCAGCCCGAGGCTGGTAGACGGACCCGAAGCCCCCCCTACAACCCCCCGGGCCTCCTAATTGTAGGGGCGCCCCTTGTGGGTGCCCTTCGGCCATGGTGGGCGAGCCATGCACGTGCATCAACGAACGGGGCGATTGGATCATTTCGCCGCTCGGTGCGGTCAGAGATAGTTGAACCCTGACGACAATCGTGCGCGGGCCAAGCGAGCTCGCGGAGGGGGATCCATGAAGTGGCTCTTTAGCGGCGTTCTTTTGGTTCATGGCCTCATCCATCTGATGGGGTTCGCGAAGGCCTTCGGCTACGCTGAACTTCCTCAACTCACTCAAGCGATCTCAAGGCCGATGGGTCTGTGGTGGTTGCTCGCGTGCGGTCTCCTGCTTGCGACCGCGGTAGCGGTTTTCGTCTGGCCGCGTGGATGGTGGCAAGTCGGACTGATCGCCCTGCTCGTCTCGCAAGCGGTCATCATCAGCTCATGGACCGACGCGAAGTTCGGCACGCCGGCCAACTTCCTGCTGCTGGTCGGCGTGATTCATGGCTTCGCGGCCCACGGCCCCCTGAGTTTCCGCGCTCAGTTTGAGACGGATGTGGCCAATGCCCTCGCGCGGCCTTCGCACGAGGGCCTTCTGACCGAACAGGATCTTGCTCCGCTTCCCAGGGCGGTCAGGAAGTACCTCGCGCGTACCGGCGCGATCGGACAGCCGCGCGTTCATAATGTCCATGTGACCTTCGATGGCCGCATCCGAAGCGGTCCGGACGCTCCCTGGATGACGTTCTCGGGAGAGCAGTACAACACCTTCGAACCCAAGGCCCGCTTCTTCATCATGGAGGCCTCGATGCGCGGCGTCCCGGTTACGGCCTTTCACCGATTCACGGGCGGGCAGGCCACGATGCGCGTGAAGGCGGCATCGCTCGTTCCGGTTCTTACGGCTCAGGGCCCGGAGATGACCACCGCGGAGACGGTGACCCTTCTCAACGACATGTGTGTCTTCGCGCCGGGGGCGCTCGTCGACGCAAGCATCGAGTGGCGGGAAGTGGACGACAGAGCCGTCGTCGCCACTTTCTCGAACCAAGGAACCATCATTCGCGCGGTGCTGACCTTCAATGACGCCGGCGAACTTGTCGACTTCGTGTCCGATGACCGCCTGGCCGGATCCGCCGACGGGAAGTCGTTCACCGCGATGCCCTGGTCGACGCCCCTGCGTGACTACACATCGTTCGGCTCCCACTATCTGAGCGGCTACGGGTCGGGACGCTGGCATCCGAAGCACGCACCACCCTACGACTACATCCAGCTCTCGGCCCGAAGCATCCGCTACAACGTGAAGCCACCGGCCTGAGCGCCCCGCCGGTCCGGGGTGCCGCCGGTGCTAACGTTCTCTACGTATGTCCGGCAAGTCAACGCCCCACTCTCGGCGACTTCAGTCGCCTGCTCTGCTCACCATCGTTATCCTCGCTTTGGGGGGAGGGAGCCAGCGGGCCGAGGCGCAACCGAGGAGCGTCCCCAGGACGCCCACATACAGCTTCCGTGTGGTGAAGGCCTTCCCGCACGACCCGACTGCATTTACTCAGGGCCTGGTCTTCGCGGATGGGATTCTCTATGAAAGCACGGGCCTGCGCGGGCATTCCACGCTGCGCAAAGTCAAGCTCGAAACCGGCAAGGTCCTTCAGCAGGTCAAGGTAGAGGATCGCTTCTTCGCTGAAGGATTGGCCCTATTTGGAGAAGAACTACTACAACTTACCTGGGAAGAGCATGTCGGTTTCGTCTACGACAAGAAAACCCTCAAGCAAATCCGGACGTTCTTCTACCCGACCGAGGGGTGGGGACTCGCCTCCGATGGCCAGCGGCTGGTGATGAGCGATGGTTCGTCCCGGCTCTATTTTCTTGATCCCAAAACCCAGATGCGCGGGCGTGCGATCGAAGTCAAGGATGGCGGGCGCCCCGTGCCTCGTCTCAATGAACTGGAGTTCGTCCGCGGCGAGTTGTGGGCGAACGTCTGGACCACGGATCGCATAGCGCGGATCGACCCGGAAACGGGACGGGTCATCGGATGGATCGACCTCACGGGCCTGCTGCGTCCAGAAGCGCGGGGTCCGGAGGGGGACGTCCTGAACGGCATTGCCTGGGACAAGGCCAACGACCGCATCTTCGTGACCGGCAAGAAGTGGCCCTGGTTGTTCCAGATTGAGCTGGTGGCGAACGACTGAGTTCGGGGTCGTGGCAGGCGGGACCCCCGACCGCGAAGTCCTGGTCTTTCTAAAAGCGCCGAGGTCAGGCGAGGTCAAAACCCGCCTGGCCGCGGAGATTGGCGATGATCTCGCCGTCGAGATCTATCGGGGTCTCACCGCTGAAGTCCTCCGAGCGACGGAGGCCGCAGGCTCCCCGACTTTCTCGCGGATTGTCTGTTTCGCACCTCGCGGTGCCGAGGAAGAGATCGCGGCCTGGCTGGGTGACCACCACGTGCTCGAACCCCAGTCGGACGGGGATCTCGGCGCGCGGATTGAGCATGCTTTCGCCACCTCCTTCGCGAGGGGTTCGTCGAAGACCGTGATTGTCGGCACCGATTCCCTCAGCATCGACCGGGCCGCGGTGGGCTCGGCCTTTGCGTCGCTTGATGACGCCGACCTTGTGCTTCGCGCGGCCGAGGATGGGGGATATACGCTCATCGGACTGAAGCAATCGCAGGCGGCTCTGTTCACCGGCATCGCCTGGAGCACCTCTCTGGTTTTGAAAGAGACGCTGGCCCGGGCGGCCGCACGAGGGCTGCGAGCCGTGGTGGAGGGGCCCGATGCGGACATCGATACCCTGGAGGACCTTCGGAAGAACTGGTCGCGGATTCGGCCCTGCCTCGATCCCCAAACCATTGAGCGTGTCGGGCAGACGGCGTTTTTCGCCCGGCCCGCCTAAACTCGCGATCTAAATGTCCAAAGACCCGACGTTCCGCGTCCTCGTTGACGCGCCCAAGCGATCGAGCGTGTATGAGGCGTACCGGAAGGAGTGGGATCGACGCGAGAGCGATCTCGACGCTTCGGATCATCCGGTTCATGCCGACATCGAGACGGTCGCGGTTTGCGACCTCCGCTGCGGCAGCACCGAGGAGGATCCGAAGGGATTCTGTCAGATCTGGACGCACGAGCACATTCGCATGCAGGGAATGGAGGACTTCTCCTACCAGCGCGGCTATATGGACCCCGTACTCTACGGCCGTCTGATCCAGCAGTGCGCGGACATCGGCGTATCGTCGATCAAGTTCAACTACCGGGGCGAGCCATCGCTCCACCCGCGAATTGTGTCGTTCATCCGCGAAGCCAATGCCCTCGGCTTCCCCGACCTCATGATGAACACCAACGGCAACGGGGGTGCCCGGAAGAACAAGAAGCTCTTCCGTCAGATCGTCAAAGCCGGAATCACCGACCTGATGTTCTCGGTGGATGCGTGCGATGAGACGACCTACCACGGTCAGCGCGTAGGCGGGCAGTGGGACATCCTCCTCAACTCCGTGCGCGAGTCCGTGAACACGCGCAACGAGGGGAAGGGTGCCAAAGACCTCAAGATCCGCGCCTCGGTGGTGCGCACCAAGATCAACGCCAGCGACCTCGACTCCGGCCGCATGGAGGAGTTCTGGTGCAAGGAGATGGGGGTCGACTGGATGTCCATCTCCGAGTGCTACCTGCCCGCGGGCGCGCAGCATTCCTGGCAGGCCGCGCATTGGACCGACCTTTCGGCCGCCGAGTTTCAATGTTCGGACCCCTTTCGGCGGATGGTCGTGACCTGGGATGGCCGCCACACCATGCCGTGCTGCCAGGGCTTCACTCTGGAGATCGACGGTGGTCCGGTCGTGGCGGGCGCCGAAGGTCCGATGACCACGGTTCAGAAGGCCTGGCTCTCGCCCAATTTCGACCGCCTTCGTAAGGCGCATCGAGATCGCACATGGGATGACAAAACCAGGGGCGAGCCGATCTGCCAGTCGTGTGCGGTCACCAAGAAGCCGACGCCCATCGAGATCCCCAAGGACGGCCGCGTCCAGCTGCGCGTCTTGTCAAGTTAGATTCGCCGTGCCGGTTTTGAGGCGGCGACCAGAAGGCCCATCCACAACCAGAGTCCCTTGAGGACGAACCAGTCCACGAAGTGGCCGCCGACAATCAGGGCCAGGCACGAGGCCAGAGCCTTGGCGCGAAACTCAGTATCGGCCCCCGCGCAGAGACGTCGATAGATCTCGAAGGCCAGCCAGCCTAGAACCGACAGCCCGATCAGCCCCTGTTCCACGGCCAGGCCAAGGAGGGCGGAGTGCGGATCCCAATAGGGCAAGCGCTCCGGCCCGCCCACGAGGTCCTGTTCCTCCTTCGAACTGTGATTTCTGAACTCGATCATGAATTGTCCGGGCCCATGTCCGGTCACAGGGGCCTGGGCGAGCATGCGTAGCTCCACGCCGTGGAGCGTGCGATAAGCCCCCGGTTCGAAAGTCGGCAGCAGCGACTGCCGGCGAGCGGGGTC
>CAZFQH010000381.1:0-4505 GCA_964520805.1 uncultured Acidobacteriota bacterium
CCCCAGGGCGAACGACCTCCGGGTGGGGGTGAAGCCCCAGCCGGCCGGACGCCTCCCGCCGCGGAACCGCGGCCCTACGATCGGGTCATCACCAAGGACGCAGTGACCGACGAGGGAATGTTCAAGATCCACCGCATCAAGGAAAAGTACTACTACGAGATTCCCGCCTCCCTCCTTGGTAAGGAGATGTTGTGGGTCCAGCAGATCGCCCGGACCACCTTCGGCGTGGGCTACGGAGGTCAGGCTCTCGGCAGTCGAGTGGTGCGCTTCGAGCGCCGGGACAATCGCGTTCTCCTGCGTGGCGTCTACTACGACATGGTCGCCGACCCGAAGCTGCCCATCGCGGGTGCGGTGGCCGCGGCCAACAGCTCGCCCATCCTGATGGCCTTCAACATCGAGGCCTTCGGCAAGGACGATGCGCCAGTCATTGAGGTCACGCGTCTCTTCACGACGGAAGTCGCTGAACTCTCCGCCCGCAGTCGCCTGCGCGCCCGGGGCTTCGACGCCAGCCGATCATTCATCGACCGCGTCGTCTCCTTCCCCACCAACATCGAAGTTGAGGCGACTCATACCTACACCGTTCCTCCGGAGACCCCCGCCGGTGGCGCGCCTCAGGGCCCGCCCTCACCGTTTGCTCCCCAGGGGATGCGTGGGAACACCGGTACGGTTGTCCTGCACTACAGCATGGTGAAGCTCCCGGATCAGCCGATGCAGCCTCGCCTCATGGACCGTCGCGTGGGCTACTTCTCCGTCGGCACTCAGGACTTCGGCCGTCCCGACCACAAGGTCGCGTTGCGGCGCTACATCACCCGCTGGCGCCTAGAGAAGAAGGATCAAAGCGCCGCCCTGTCCGAGCCGGTGAAACCCATCACGTACTACGTCGATCCGGCGACCCCGACCTGGCTCGTGCCCTACGTGAAGCGCGGCATCGAGAAGTGGCAGGCCGCCTTCGAAGACGCGGGTTTCAAGAACGCGATCGTCTCCAAGGAAGCTCCCACCAAGGCCGAGGATCCCGACTGGAGCCCTGAAGACGCACGTTATTCCGTCGTCCGCTGGCTGCCCTCCACCACCGAGAACGCGGTGGGCCCCCACGTGAACGACCCGCGCAGCGGCGAGATCATCGAGTCGGACATCCAGATGTATCACAACATCATGAACCTGCAGCGCTCCTGGTACTTCACCCAGGCGGGGGCCCTCGACCCGCGCGCCAGGAAACTGCCATTTCCCGACGACCTCATGGGCGAACTGGTCGAGTACGTGGTGGCCCACGAGGTCGGCCACACCCTCGGCTTCCAGCACAACATGAAGGCAAGCTCCACTTATCCAATCGAAAAAGTGCGGGACAAAGAGTGGGTCCGCACGATGGGCCACACCCCGACTCTGATGGACTACTCGCGCTTCAACTACGTCGCCCAGCCCGAGGACGGCATCGCGCTCAAGGATCTGATCCCCGGCATCGGTCCCTATGACAAGTGGGCAACGATGTGGGGCTACAAGCCGATTCCCGACGCCACCAGTCCGGATGCCGAAAAGAAGACGCTGGATGAATGGGCGCGGGCCCAGGAAGCGACGCCGTGGCTGCGCTTCTCGACGGAGGGCTCGGGCGGTTCGGATCCGGGGGAACTCACCGAGGCCGTGGGCGATGCGGATGCCGTGAAGGCGACGACACTCGGGTACAAGAACCTGGCCCGCGTGGCCGACATGCTGCTGCCCGCCGCCACCGTGGAAGGCGAACCCTGGGACGACCTCGAGGAACTCTATGGCCGTCTCGTCGGTCAGTGGGCGACCGAGGCCAACCATGTGACCGCGATCGTGGGCGGCTTCTCGACCCAGCAGCTCCACGGCGGTCAGCCGGGTATGCCCTTCACGCCCATGTCCCGAGCACGTCAAGTCGAAGCAGTGAAGTTCCTCAACGACTCCGTCTTCGCTACCCCGGCCTTCCTCATCAAGCCCGAGATTCTGCGTCGCATCGAACCGCAGGGCGCGCTCGACCGCATCGGAGCCGCTCAGCGCCGGTCGCTCACTTCCCTGCTGGGGACGGCTCGCCTCCAGCGTCTGGTGGAGCAGGAGACTCTGGACGGCGCGGTGGCGTACAAGGCGACCGACATGCTGGCCGATGTGCGTCGAGGGGTGTGGCGTGAACTCGGCGCGAATAGCGTCGCGATCGATGCCTATCGGCGCAACCTCCAGCGGGCCTACCTCCAGCTCTTCGACGAGCGGTTGAATAGCCGGCAGGCAGTGGGGGGCGACGTGCGCGCCTTCTTCCGCGGCGAGCTTCAAGCCCTGGGGACGCAACTCGCGGCGGCTCAGGCCAAACCCGCGGCCAACGCTGCCACTCGTATGCATCTGGCCGACGCGCGTCAGCAGGTTCAGCGCATCCTCGATCCGAAGTTCGCAGCGGTCGAACCGACGGCGGCTGCCGGTGGGCTGGGTGGCCGAGGTCTCGACGAGGAACTCGAAGATTGGATTCGGCAGGGCCTCGTCTGCTGGCCGGAGATCAAATAGGTAAAAGGCTCAAGGGGCGGCCCCCATCACCGTAGGGGCACCCCTTGCGGGCGTCATCACCGCAGGGGCACCCCTTGTGGATGCCCTTGGGTCATCATCGTAGGGGCACCCCTTGTGGGTGCCCTTGGGTCATCACCGCAGGGGCACCCCTTGCGGGCGCCCATGCGTCATCACCGCAGGGGCACCCCTTGTGGGTGCCCTTGGGCCGCCTTCGCCGTGCGCCCGAAAACGGCGAACGTCGCGCGGGTATGCTCACCCTCACCCGCCCCGGGCACGGGGGCTTTCGTTTCACCCCAACAACCCCAAAGAAGGAGCCTTCGACCCATGAAGTCAAGCCGCATCCTGCTCACCCTGGCGACCGCCAGCCTGCTGAGCTACGCCACAGATGTTCTCGCCCAGGCACGCCCCGGCGCTCCTCCTGCCGCCCCCACCCCCACCGGTGGACAGAAGGCCGGCAAGGAAGCCGACCTGCTGCCCAACGAACCCGTCGTTCACCAGAAGACGGGCACCTTCAACGGCCAGACCGTCTCGTACACCGCTGAGGCTGGATGGATCCCGATCCGCGACGACGGCAAGGTGGTCGCCAAGATGTTCTACGTCAGCTACACCAAAAACGGGGTGAGCGACCTGAGCAAGCGCCCCCTCATCATCTCGTTCAACGGCGGCCCCGGCACCGCGTCCGTGTGGATGCACCTTGGTTTCACCGGACCGCGGCTCGTCACCTATGACGCGGATGGTTTCCAGCAGAAGCCGCCCGCGGGCCTCCAGGACAATCCGCACGCGATTCTGGATGTCGCGGACATCGTTTATCTCGATCCCATCGGCACCGGCTTCAGCCGCATGGTCGAGGGCGAGGACCTGCACAAGTTTCACGGCAAGCTCTCGGACATCCAGTCGGTCGGCGACTTCATCCTCACCTATGTCAACAAGAAGGACCGCTGGACCTCGCCCAAGTTCCTGATCGGCGAGAGCTACGGCACGGTGCGCGCCTCCGGCCTGGTTGCCTCCTTGCAGCAGCGTTTCCAGATGTGGATCAACGGCGTCATCCTGGTGTCCGCCACCGACCTGAACCTCGAACGCGGCCCGGAGATCACTCACGCGACGGGCCTGCCCACCAAAACCGCCACCGCCTGGTACCACAAGCAGCTTCCCCCGGACCTTCAGGCGAAGCCGCTGCGCACCGTCCTCGCCGAGGCCGAGAAGTTCACCATGAATGAGTATCTCCTCGCCCTCACCAAGGGCGATCAGCTCACCGACGCGGAACGCGACTCGGTGGCCGCCAAGTTCGCCCGCTACTCCGGGCTCAGCAAGGAATTTGTCCTCCGGGCGAATCTTCGCGTCGACTTCGCGCGACACTGGAAGGAACTCCTCCGCGATCAGCGCTACACCGTGGGCCGTCTCGACACGCGCTACATCGGCATCGACAAGGATGCGGCCGGCGAGCGCCCCGAGTACTCGCCTGAGCTCGCCGACTGGAACGGGCCTTTCGGGGCCGCGATCAACAAGTACCTGCGTTCCGAACTCAAGTACAACCCCGATATTCCGTACAACATCTGGGGCAATGTAAGGCCATGGGCTCAGGACGACACCGTGAGCGTCGCCGAGATGCTGCGTACCGCGATGCGCGACAACCCACACCTGAAGGTTCTGGTCACCGGTGGCTACTACGACGCGGCCTGCGACTACTTCAACGCGATCTACACCATGAACAATCTCCAGCCGGGCGGCGAGTTCAAGGATCGCTACCGCTTCGCGTGGTACGAAAGCGGCCACATGATGTATCTCCGCATGGCCGACCTGAAGCCTTCCAACGATGACCTGCGCAGCTTCATCGCGTGGTCTCTCGAGGGCGCCAAGGACTATCCGCGAAAGGCGAAGCCCCGGCAGTAACTCGGGCTCCTCGCAACGCCAACACCGCTTCGGCGGATCAGGCTCGCACAGCTGGTCCGCCGTTTTCTTTTTGAGAACAGCTCGGTTTTACCTCACCGGAATCACCGGCA
>CAZFQH010000382.1:0-3354 GCA_964520805.1 uncultured Acidobacteriota bacterium
CGCCCACGAGGACCGCGACCACTCGGCCGGAGGCGCCATCGGCCAGGCGTCGGGCTTCCGAAACCGCCTCGATCGAGGGACGACGGAGCGCGCCGCCCCTGGTTTCCGCGAACGTCAGGATGGTGGTGGACATGGCTAGATGACCTTCGCTTCTTCGTGGAGGAGCCGGATGAGTTCTTTGGCCTGGGTCGCCGGATCACCCGCGATCAGGGTTACGGGAGGACGATCGGCGGGAGGTGCCATGGTGCGGCGCTCCGTCTTCTTCGCCACCGCGTCCGCGGCCACGCCGAGAGTAGCGGCATCGAGCACACCCATGGGCTTCTTCTTGGCCGCCATGATTCCCTTAAGACCCGCATACCGCGGGGTATTGAGGCCCTTCTGCGTGGTGATGACCGCAGGAAGAGTGGCGTCCCAGACCTCGATGCCCCCTTCGACTTCGCGTTCGACCACCGCCGCGGTGCCTTCGATGTCCAGCTTGATAGCCATGGAAACGAGCGGCAGGTCGAGCGCGCCGGCCAGAAGACCGGCGGTCTGCGAATCGTCTTCACCCACGCCCTGGTGACCGCACAGGATGACGTCGGCTCCGCCAAGGTGTTTGACTGCGGCGGCAAGGACCGTGGCGCGGCCGGCGGCATCGAGGTTCTCGAACGACGGATCCCAGATCTGATGGGCGGAGTCGGCCCCCATCGCCAGGCCGTTGCGAAGCCCGGCGACGACACGCTCGGGGCCAAGGGAGACCAGGATCACTTCTCCGGTGTGCTTCTCGCGCAGCTTGAGACCTTCTTCAATCGCGAACTCGTCGTACGGTGAGAGGATCCAGGTGAGGTCGGTCTGGACGATCTGACGACCGTCGTCGGCAACTTTGAGGCGCGAAGCGGTATCGGGCACCACCTTCACGCAAACGATGATCTTCATGAGGGTTCCTAACAAAAGATTCGGCCGTGAGCGCGTCAGGGGCTTAAGGTGCCGCCTGCCGCGGCCCAAGGGACGAGAGGGCTTCTTGAGATGTTCTTGGTCTCAGGCGACGTAACGCTTGAAGACCAGGGCCCCGTTGGTTCCGCCGAAACCGAACGAGTTCGACAACGCGTATTCGATGGCGAGAGGCCGGGCCCCTTCGCGCGCGGCATCGATGTCGCACTCGGGGTCCTGGGAATCAATGTTGATCGTGGGCGGGATTTTCTGATCGCGGATGGCGAGTGCGGTGATTGAGGCCTCGAGCCCACCGGCCGCACCGAGGAGATGCCCGGTCATCGACTTGGTGGAGCCCACCACGAGTTTCTTCACGTGTTCGCCAAAAACCGTCTTGAGCGCCGCCACTTCGATCCTGTCGCCCACTGGAGTGGACGTTCCGTGCGCATTCACGTAGGCGATCTGATCGGGCTTGATCCCCGCGTCCTGAATCGCCTTGGCCATCACCCGCGCCGCTCCATCGCCGTCTTCGCAGGGAGCCGTGATGTGGTGGGCGTCCGAGGTCATGCCGTAGCCGACGATCTCGCAGTAGATCTTGGCACCGCGCCCCTGGGCGCGGCTCAACTCTTCCAGGATCAAAACGCCGGCGCCTTCGCCGATCACGAAGCCGTCGCGATCCTTGTCGAACGGGCGCGAGGCCTTGTGGGGATCGTCGTTGCGCGTAGACAGCGCCCGCATCGCGTTGAAGCCTCCCACCCCGAGACCAGTGATGGCGGCTTCGCTGCCCCCCGCGATCATCACGTCGGCCTCGCCCCGCTGAATCAGGCGGTACGAGTCCCCCAACGCGTGGGCGCTTGAGGTGCAGGCGGTGGCGGTGGCCGATGACGGCCCGCGCGCACCGGTGCGGATCGACACCCAACCCGCCGCGAGGTTGATGATCGCGGAGGGAATGAAGAAGGGAGAGATGCGCCGCGGGCCGCCGGTCATCATCTCCGTGTGTTCGCGCTCGATGGTGGCGAACCCGCCGATGCCGCTGCCGATGAACACCCCCACCCGCTCGGACTCTTCGCGCGAGAAAGTGAGGGCCGCATCCTGCCGTGCGTATTCGCTGGCCGCCACACCCAACTGGATGAAGCGGTCCATCTTGCGTGCTTCCTTCCTGTCCGAGAAGGTGAGGGGGTCAAAGTTCTTCACCTCGCACGCGAACTGCGTGGTGTGCCTCGAGCAATCGAAAAGCGTGATGGGCCCCGCGCCGGAGGTTCCGGCCAGAAGCGCTTCCCAGGTGGGCTCCGCCCCGATTCCCAGGGGAGACACCACACCCAGACCCGTGATGACGACTCTTCTCATAGCGTTGAGTTTTATGCTTTGCGTTTTTTGCGCGTTGCGCGGGCCGCGGTCAAGAAAGGCCGGGGCTCGGGCCTGATTACTTCTTGGCGTGCTTGGTGATGTAGTCGATGGCGCTTTGGACGTTGCCGATCTTCTCGGCGTCTTCGTCCGGTATCTCGATCTTGAACTCCTCTTCGAGCGCCATCACCAGTTCGACGATGTCGAGGCTGTCGGCGCCAAGGTCGTCGACGAACTTGGCCTCGGACTTCACCGCATCCTCCTCGACCGAGAGCTGTTCCACAATGATCTTTTTGACGCGGGCTTCGAGCGATTCCATTTTTTTCCTCTTGGTTTTCTACTATATCCAGAAGCTCGGGAGTGCTTGACCCCAACCACTTCGGTGTCGTGAACGATCGCACAGAACCTTGGTTTCTGTGGAGCGATGATTCTACATATGGAAGCCGCCATCCACCGAGATGGTCTGGCCAGTGACGTAGGCGGAAGCATCCGAGGCGAGATAGACGACAAGGGCGGCGATGTCCTGCGGGGTTCCGGTGCGGCCGAGGGGGACCGTGGCGAGCAGGGCCTGCTTCGCCGCCTCCGGCATGGCCTGGGTCATGTCAGTGTCGATGAAACCGGGCGTGATGACATTAACGCGAATACCGCGCGAAGCGACTTCCCGGGCAATCGACTTGCTGAAACCGATGAGGCCCGCCTTCGCCGCCGCGTAGTTCGCCTGGCCCGCATTTCCGGTGAGACCGACCACGGAACCGATGTTGATGATCGAACCCGCCCGCTGCTTCAGCATGGGCTTCATCACCACCTGAGTTGCATTGAAAACGCTGGTGAGGTTCGTGCCGATCACGTCATCCCATTCCGCCGCCTTCATCCGAAGAAGGAGGTTGTCGCGGGTGATGCCCGCATTGTTGACCAGAATGTCGACGCGGCCGTGGGCGGCCAGGGTCGACGAGATCAGGGCCTCAATGGATACACGCGAGGCGACGTCCACGGTTTGAGCGTGGGCCTTGCCGCCTGCGGCCACGATCTCGGCTACGACCACTTCCAGCCTGGCGGCTCGGCGAGGGCCTGCATAATCCGTTCGATTGCGGCCGTGCGGGA
>CAZFQH010000382.1:3364-4500 GCA_964520805.1 uncultured Acidobacteriota bacterium
CCCCCCCGCCTCGGCGAGGGCCAGAGCAATCCCCCGCCCGATGCCGCGCGAGGCACCAGTGACGATGGCGATCTTTCCGTCGGATCTCAGGTTCAAAGGCATTCTTCTCCCGTTCTTGGTGCTACGCGGCTCGGCTAGAGACCTTCCTCGCCGCCTGCGAACCCGGTCTGGGGGAAAAGGAAGGCCATCTTCAAGACATAGCCCTTTCCGCCGCCCGTTCGGGCCGGGCCAGACGGGCCACCTCGGCGGTGATCTTGGGGTTGATTCCGCTCTTCGAAAACTCGCCCGCGGTGCGAATGCCTTCGGAGATCGCGAGGGCGTCCGACTTGCCGTGGCCGATAACGCAGCAGCCCGAAACGCCGAGCAGCGGTGCTCCGCCGACTTCACGAGGATCGATTCGCTTTTTCAGAGCTTTGAAGGCTCCACCCGCGAGTACCGCGCCCGCCATGGCCAGGGGTCTCTTGCGAATCTCTTCCTTGAGCATGAAGACAATCGAACTCGCCAGGGTTTCGCTGGACTTGAGGATGACGTTCCCGGTGAAGCCGTCCATCACCACGACGTCGGCTTCCCCATTGAAAATCTCGTGACCCTCGACGTTGCCCACAAAGTTCAGATGCGAGGCCTTGAGCGCGGCGTGCACCTCGCGAGTCAGGTCGGTGCCCTTCGACTCTTCCTCGCCCATCGACATCAGGCCCACTCGCGGAGAAGCAACCCTAAGGACCTCTTCAGCATAGAGGCTCCCCATCACCGCGAATTCCTCAAGATGGCGCGGCTTGCAGGTGGCGTTCGCTCCTACATCCAGCAGCACCGTCTTGCCCTTGATGTTGGGCACTACGGCAGTGAGGGCGGGTCGATCGATCTCGGGCAAGGTCCCCAGGGTCATCTTCGCAATCGTCCAGCAGGCCGCAGTATTGCCCGCCGAGAAGAAGGCATCGGCCTCGCCTTTCCCGACCA
Organism: uncultured Acidobacteriota bacterium; assembly: GCA_964520805.1. Classification (GTDB taxonomy): domain Bacteria; phylum Acidobacteriota; class Vicinamibacteria; order Fen-336; family JAGNNV01; genus JAGNNV01. The sequence goes on from CAZFQH010000382.1 coordinate 4,319, forward strand.
TTTCGATGGCGAGCAGGATCGACGAGCGCTTCTTCAGTGTGGGGCGACCGACCTTCTCGGCCATACCCACCTCTTCAGGCGCATCGAAGACCTCGATATCCAAGCCCGAGACTAACGCTTTCGCGAGTTCGGCCTTCACTGCCGCCTCACGGCCCACGAGGCGCAGGGCCAAGCCATAGCGA
>CAZFQH010000383.1:113-4497 GCA_964520805.1 uncultured Acidobacteriota bacterium
ACCCTACCCCACCGATCACGGGTCGTGCGGTTTCGGGCACCCCACCGCGGCGGTTCACGGATTGTAGGGGCGGCCCTTGTGGCCGCCCGGGTACCCGAGCATCAATGCACCCCGGGATTGGACCTTGCGGTCGCAGGGCAGGCACAAGGCCTGCCCCTACGTTTTCGGGCACCCTACCCCACCGATCACGGGTCGTGCGGTTTCGGGCACCCCACCGCGGCGGTTAACGAATTGTAGGGGCGGCCCTTGTGGCCGCCCGGGTACCCGCGTGACGCGGGCATCAATGCACCCCGGGATTGGACCTTGCGGCGACCGTCGTGTCGTTGCTGGAAGTTTCAGGCCTCTCGCAGGGCGCCTCGTTCGAAGATCAGGCGCCTTCCGAAGCGGGTGGCGGACTCCGCGTTGTGGGTCACCACCACCAGGGCGCCTTTCATCGAGGTATGAAGCTGCAACAGCAGGTCGAGCACCGCGGCGGCGTTTCCGGCATCCAGATTGCCGGTGGGCTCGTCGCAAAGAAGAATGCGCGGCTTGAGGAACATGGCCCGCGCGATCGCGACCCGTTGCTTCTCGCCGCCGGACAAGGCGGACGGCAGATGATCGGCGCGATCCTTGAGCCCAAGCTGGTCGAGCAGTTCGCGGCCCCGTTCGTTCGCGGCCGCCTCGTTGTGGACCAGGCCCACCGCGTTCGCGATCTGGACGTTTTCAATAGCACTCAGATACGGAAGCAGTCCGTGGTCCTGCAAGACGAAGCCGATTTCCTTCAGGCGCAGGCGGGCACGGCCCGGTTCGTCGCGAGCATAGACATCGGCGGACTCGAGGAACACACGGCCGGAGGTCGGGGGCTCCAGACCAGCCAGAGTGTAGAGCAGGGTGCTTTTACCGCTGCCCGATGGGCCAAGAATGGCGCAGGACTGCCCGGCCGCGACCGAGAAGGAGAGATCGCGCAGCACGTCTATCCGGGACGCTCCATCGCCGTACACCTTGGAAACCGCCTCGGCGCGGAGAAGGGGATCAGCCACGAAGCCCTGCCAGCAGGTCGCGGGTGCGCCCGGCCATGAGGGGTGCGGCGAAGTGTTCCCGGACGGCGCGAGCCCCTCGGGCACCCATGGCCTTCCGCGTCTCGTGGTCATCGGCCAGTCGTGCGAGGGCGATCACGAGCTCCGCTTCGTCGCCCGCGGTGTGGAGAAGGCCGCCGTCGGTCGCTTCGACGAGCTCGGGAAACGCGCCGTGCCGAGGCAAAACCACGGGGACTCCGCAGGCCAGGGCCTCCATGGCGAAGAGGCCCTTGGGCTCCCGGTAGGGTGTGGGAGCTGCGAGCAGATCGAGGCTGCGCAGAAACTCGAACTTCCCCTGCCGGTCGGGTGAACCGTAGTAGTGAAACTCGCTCTCACGGCCGGCAGCGCGAAGTTTGTCCTCGATGCCAAGGAGATACGGACGGTGTTCGCCCGCCAGATACCCGCCCGCGGCGAGCCGGGCCTTGCGCCCTGGATGTCGTTCGCGGAACTTGATGTAGGCGTCCGCGAGCACGTGGAGCCCCTTCTCCGGGGCAATCCGCGCAAAGAAGCCCACCGTGAACTCCGACGAGTGGGCCTGCTTCAAAGTCATCAGCCGCTCGTCGATGTCGATGCCGTGACGGACGATCTGGATCTTCTCCCTGGGAATCTTGAGATCGGAGCTCATCATGCCTGCGTAGTAGCGGCTGCCCGCGATGAAGAGGTCGACCTCCTTCGCTCGCTCCGCAATGAGTTGCCTGGCCTCGGTCCGCCAGGGCTCGGTCAGGCCGTCGAGGAACAGGTCTTCGCCCTGGAGTTCGCAGGCGACCTTGAGGCCGCGCGCCTTCAGCATGGGGGCGAGGCCGAGCAGAAGGGCGTAGGGAATGAGCGCCACGTCAAAGGGCCGCTGCTTGTCGAGCCAGGCCGAGAGATGCTCGACTTCCTTCTTCTGATGCCCGGCTTCGCCGCGGAGCATGGAAACCGTCAGAGGCCCAAGCGCCGCAGGGTCGGTGCTGGTGTTGAGGAGGCCCACCGCGTAAAGCGCGGCGTTTGAGTCCCAGAGGGCATCGAAGAGTTTCGGGGTGCGCCGCAGCAACGGGATCTTCTCTTCGAGAAAAACGCTCACCCCGCCGAAGAAGACGTGACCGGTGCTGGCGTTTTTCTCATCGGTGCGGGTGGGCGTGTAAAGAGGGACGAGAGTCACGTCGACGCCGAGCGCCGAAAGATGAAGGGCGAGGGTATTTGAGTGGAGACAGCTTCCGCAGTACATGGCCCCGGCACCGGCACTGAACTGGAGCAGTCTCATCGCCCGACTCTTCGTGCTCAGGACGCTTTCTGAAACTGGATCGCGCGCCGCGAGTAGAGATGCTCGAAAAGGTTCCCCTCGTGGGGCTGATCCCAGCCGATGTGGGGAGTGGGAATGGCCCCGAGATTCAGACGGTGCGCGTGCGACCGGGCAAGGAAACGCGTCTTGAGTTCTTCGTCGTCGGTGATGAGGGCGACCGCGAGCGAGGGGCCGAGGATCTCCGGAAGCTGTTCTGGTTTCACTTCGACCACACTCGCAAACGGGAAGAGGAATTCGCGATTCGCGAGAGCCTGTTGCGGGGAGTCGCAGCGCACCACGGTCGGCAACAGATAGGTCGAGCCCTCGAAGACCACGAGGCGTTGTCCGGCGCGAACCGTGGCGCTCACATCTTCGGCCCCGCCTTCGGAAAGGCCGCTGTCCACCGCCCCCGAGAAGTATTCGGCCGCGCGGGTGTTGGCGAAGGGGGCCAGTTGGGCCAGAGGATCGTCCTCCATACGCGGGACGATCCGGGCCAGGCGTTCTGCGATGGCGTGTGCTATCTCCTTCGCGTGGGACGTCACCCAGACACCCGAAGCGTTGACGCAGGACCGGCCGGAGTTTTCCGCAATCGAGGCCACGATGGTGTCGAGGTGTTTCTCGAAGTCAGCACTCGCGTCCGGCCCCAGAACCACTTTGCTGTAGCCGGGTCCGTGCACTTCAATCCGCGAATCAGTGAGCCATTTCGCGGTTGAGCCGGTGTCGCCGAAGACCATGCCACGCCCACATCGGCTCAGGATCTCGGAAGCGCCGGCGTGAGAGGACGGGAGATAGGCAAACGCTTCCTTCGGAACGCCCGCGGCGATGAAGGCCTGGACGATGCGCAGCGGCGTGAACGGTTCAGCGCTGCCGGGCTTGAGCAGAAGCGGGGTCTTGAGCGCGATCGCCGGAGCCCACAGAGAATGAACGCCGGGAGAGTTGCTAGGAAGCACGACGCCGAGCGATGACCCGCGCGCGGTGAAGCTCACCGCCGAGCCCCCGGCCGTCGAGAGACCAGTGTCGAGCACCTCAAGGGGAAGGCCCCGCATCAGGCCGGCCAGGATGTCGCCCACATTCCCCATGACCCCCGCGATCTTCGCCATATTGCGACGAACGAGGGCAAAAGGCAGTCCGGTGGTGCCGGACGTCGCTTTGACGTATTCATCAACGCTCTGGGTGTCGTCACCGCAGATAAGCGTCCCGTTCAGGAAGAGATCCGCGGCCTTCGCCGACATGGCAACCAGGTCCTTCACGGGAATCGAGGCGAGCGAATCACGCATCGACTTCTGCGACTCGTGCGAGAGATCTCGGCGGATGAGACCGGGATTGGCAAGACTCAGTTCGGCCACCGGCTGAGAGGTCCGGTAATGCGGAACCTTTGCGGTGTCGAGGCTGACGTACGGCTGGCCTTTGCGAAGCAGGGGAAGGTGAATCATCAGTACACGCCTTCCACGACGGTCTGGTTCATCTCGGAGAACGGACGCACGTTGCGGACGCCGTCATAGGGGAAGCCTGCACTCGGAGCCTCGCGTTCTCCCTGGTCGCGCTCCAGGAATCGCGGCATGAAGAATTCCTTCGTCATGGTGGTGAGGCAGACGCGACCGGTCTCGCCGTAACCCACGGTGCGCGAGGGATCTTTGGGGTCGAGGACCTCGACGATGGCCCGCGGCGCGGGCGGGTAGTAGATGACCGCGTACTTGTCCTCGGGAACCCGCGGCTTTCCCACCGCGAGGCCCATCAGAGTGTTGCCATAAGTGGGCGCGAAGTGGACATTCGGACCGCACAGCTCCTCTACCGCGAAGCGGTGGAACTGCGGCGTCATCTCGGTGCCGCCACAAAACACCCCGGTGATCCCCGCTTTCTCGAGCGAGATCTTTTCGCACAGGGCTTCGAGAAGCTTCGGGGTCGTGAAGAGACACTTGATCGACGAGTGCGCCTTGATCAGGGTGAGGGCCTGGTCGATGACGTGCTGTTTGTACCGCTCCATCATCGCCATCTCACCCCACTTGATGAGCTTGATGACGAAACGCGGATCGAGGTCGACCATGTAGCAGATGCCGCCGCGCACCTG
>CAZFQH010000384.1:0-4486 GCA_964520805.1 uncultured Acidobacteriota bacterium
CCGCAGGACGGCACGGGTGTGGAAGGCGCGAGTCCTGCTCGCGGTCGAGAACGGGGCTCGGCTTGCGGAGGAGGAACTGAAGGCCGCGATCGCCGAGGATCCGGGCAACGCTGATGCTCACGCTGCTCTCGGTGGAATCTATCGGGACCGCGGGTCGCTGGCCCTCGCCGACATGGAGTATCGAAAGACCCTGGAGCTTCAGCCGCGAAACGTGACCGCGCGCGAGGCGCTTCAACAGATGAGGGAATCGGCCACGGAGCCGCCTCCGCCCCCCTCCTCGGTGCTGAAGCGCATGTTCGGCCGCTGAGTTTTGGGCGAGAGTTCACTTCGACCGTCCAAAGGAGAAACCCAAATGTCCGTCAAGTCCGACAAGTGGATCCGCCGCATGGCCCAGGAGCACCGGATGATCGAGCCGTTCTGCGAGAAGCAGGTGGCGGACGGCCTGATCTCGTACGGGCTTTCGTCTTATGGTTACGATATACGGATCGCCGACGAGTTCAAGATATTCACCAACATCCACTCGGCCACCGTCGATCCCAAGAACTTCGACACTCGCTCCTTCATCGACGTGAAGGCGGATGTCTGCATCATCCCCCCCAACTCCTTCGCCCTCGCCCGCACCATCGAGTACTTCCGAATTCCGCGCGACGTCATCACGGTCTGCGTGGGGAAATCGACCTATGCGCGCTGCGGAATCATCGTCAACGTGACCCCTTTCGAGCCGGAATGGGAAGGCATCGTGACCCTGGAGGTTTCGAACACGACCCCCCTGCCGGCCAAGATCTACGCGGGCGAAGGGATTGCCCAGGTCCTTTTCTTCGAAGGCGACGAGCCCTGCGAGACGAGTTACAAGGACCGCAAGGGCAAGTATCAGTCGCAGGCGGGCCTGACCCTTCCTCGCATGTAGGAACCGAAGGACGTAGCGCCGGTTCCGGACTTTGGGGCATGATGGTGCCCATGGTTCATGAAACTGTCGTGATGGAAGGTCACCTTATCGACTCGGACGTACTGCGCCGGGCGTTCAACGCCATCGTCGAAGAGGGTGGCAGTTTCGAGATCCTCGAATTCAGGGTAGGGCGCACCAACGACGACCCGACCCGGGCCGTGCTCGATGTTAAGGCGAGTGACGCGGCGGGGCTCGACCGGGTGCTTGAGCATCTCTCCTACTTTGGCGCGACCACTCAGACCGGCGATGCCCATTGGGCGCCGGCCGAGGCCGACGGGATCCTCCCCGATGACTTCTACGCCACCACAAATTTCGACACGTTCGTGCGCATCGACGGGCGCTGGGAGCCGGTGGCCAGTCAGAAGATGGACTGCGCTCTGGTGCGCCGGGACGATCGGCCGACTTGCGTGAAACAACGCCTGGTGGTGAAGGACGAGCTTGTCGCCCTGCGGGGGACGGGAATCCGAGTCAAGCCTCCGGAACGCAGCCGCGATTTTTCGATGTTCGGCTTCATGTCGAACGACATCTCCGCGGAGATCAACAAGGGGATCGCCATCTCCAGCACCGCGCGCGAGATGAGGCGCGCAAGGACCACGGGAGAGAACGTGGTGATAGTGGCCGGTCCGGCCATCGTCCATTCGGGCGGCGACGTGGCACTGGCCCGGCTGGTGCGGGACGGTTGGGTGGACGTGATCCTCTCGGGCAACGCCTTCGCCACCCACGATCTGGAAAAGGCCATTGTGGGCACAAGCCTCGGGGTCTGTCAGATGAGCGGCCGGGCGGTGGAGGGCGGCAGCCGCAATCACCTGTATGCCATCAACGCCGTGAATCGGACCGGGGGGATTCGCCAGGCGGTCGAGGCCGGCGTGGTGAAGTCCGGGGTCATGTTTGAAGCAGTGAAGCGCGGGATTCCCTTTGTTCTCGCGGGTTCGATCCGCGACGACGGACCTCTCTCGGACGTCATCACTGACATCCGAGATTCTCAGGTGGCCTATGCGAAGGCCCTCGAAGGTGCGGGGGTGTGCCTGATGCTCGCCTCGGCATTGCACGCGATCGCCGTGGGGAATCTGCTGCCGGTCGCGGTGCGCACGGTCTGTGTGGATATGACTGAGTCGGTCCCGGTCAAACTCGGGAATCGTGGAACCATGCAGGCGATCGGTCTGGTAACCGACGTCGGGTACTTTCTGGAGCGACTGGATGCCGAGCTCAGCGGCGGGGCTCAGGCCCCGCGGCCGACCGCGCGGCACCGCAGTTAGACCGGCAAAGTCAGATCGGGGGCGGATCGATTGGGAATATTGAGGCGGTGGCTTGGTGTGGTCGCTTGCGTCGCGGTGTCGGGTTGCGCTCCGGCCACGAAGGGTGGGCTTGGGTCGAAGGCGGTCGATGCGGTGGCCCTCGCCCGCGAAGGTGATGCCGAGGTTGCGCGGGGCTGTTATGAGTGCCTGCGCTCCGCGGTGGGAAAGTACGAAGCGGCCCTCTTGGCCGGGGGTGCCGTTCCGAGGGCCAAGGTTATAGGCGCCTGGGTCCTGGTAGCCGCGCGTGAGAGGGAACTCGGGTTGCAGCCGTCGGACGCTATCGAGCGTGCGCAAAGTCGAGACTCCGCTCCCTGGGCACCAGCGGGCGGCGGCAAGGCGCCAGTGCCTTCGGGCATCGTCGAGGCCTACCTGTCGGTGGTGGCCACACTGCCGCTCCGCATGGAGGGTGTGAGCAAAGAGGCACTCGGCGCGTCCTTTCAGGCTCTGCGGGCCTTGGCGGGCTGGATGGAGAAGGAAGGGGAGACCGATCCTCTGAATCGGCTCCGCCAGCGTGCCGTCGAGGACGGAGACCAGGTGGCAGAGTATCTGCTGCGCTCCTTCACCTGCGCTCGTGTGGGTCGAATGACCACGGCGGGCGGTGCGCTCGAGGATCATCCTTTGACGCTGCCTCCGAACCCCAACCCGTCGAATCTCATGGCCTTCCTCACGGCGACCTGCGGAAGTCGCCGCAGCCCGGAGGTTGAGGAGCCGGTCCTCACTCGCTTGCTGGCCGAGGAACCCCGGTTTCACGAAGCGCACTACTTCCTTGGGAACCTGCGGCTCATTGAGCAGAAACTCGTTTCCGCGGAGCGCGAGTTTCTCGCCGCCGCCAATGGCGTGTCGCGGATGACCGCGGCCTGGGCCCGACTGGGTGCTACTCGACTGGCGATGGAGGAGTACGACTGGGCCGCCGCGGATTTCGGCCGGGCCCTCGATATCGAGCCCCGGCAACGCGAGGCGCTGCTCGGCCATTCGCAATCGTTGAACTACGCCGGTCGTTTCGAGGAGGCGTTGGTTCCCGCCCAACGTCTCATCGATTTCGGGTCGTGGTTTCTAAGCGATGCCAATTTCTGGCTGGCCTTTTCGGAGCTGCAGCTCCGCCGCCTGCAAGAGGCGGATCGCCACGTCCGTGAGGCCAAGCGCACCAATCCGATGAATGGAGACACCGCCCGCCTCACCGGTCTCGTCGCCTACGCCCTTGCAGAGTTTGATCGGGCGCAGGGGGAGTTCGAGCAAGCGGTTTCCCGTAACGCCTTCGACTGTGAGGCCCACCTGCATCTGGGCCTCGTTCACGGGAAGAAGGAGCGGTTCGAGCCGTCCATCGTCTCTTTTGTTCAAGCACGGAACTGCTACTCGGCCGCAGCGTCGATGGTCGAACGGAAGGCCGGAGGGATCGAAACCTCCTTACGTTCAGAAGCCCGAAAGGAGACGGCGCGGGCCCGATCGGCTCAAAAATTGAGGGCCGCCCGACGCTCGCAGGCGGGGGCCTCACTTGGAGCGGCCGAGGGTGAGGCGCAGCGGGGGGCCTACGAGGCCGCCATGAACTATCTCAACGAGGCCGCGGTCGAGGCGGACTTCGCCGCCCGGGTGAACGAGCTCCGGAATCGCATCGCCGCCCGTGAGTAGAGAAGGGCGCCCACAAGGAGCGCCCCTACTATCGTGTGCGGTGGAAGCGAATCAGATCCGTGCTCTCAGGGGCGGGCCGGCCGATCTGCCGGAGCAATGTGGTTACCTGGCCGCGGTGATAGCTGCCGTGGTTCACCATGTGCTGGAGCATGTGCCAGAAGGCGGAGGAGCCCGGATCACCGGCGAGGGTCTTGTACTCGAAGACCCGGTGGATGCCGTCTTCGCCGAGCGACTCGGTGAAGGCGCGTACGTCAGCCTCGGTCTGCGTCCACAGTTTTCGCACGGTCTCGACATTGGGGAAGGTTTCGCGCGGGAGCTGTGTCTTGGGCGATTGGCCGATCCAGCGCTGGTGCCACGCCCACTCGGCAGAGTAAACGTGGCCGAGCGTGTCCTGAATAGAGGTGAAGCTCGATCCGAGTTCCCGGGTGAACTGCTCCGGGGTGAGGGCATCGAGAGCTTTGAGCATCCGGTCGCGGGCCCAGTAGTGATATTCGAGAAGGGTGCGAAGGTCCTGAAGGTTCATGGTGGGAATCTAGTCTACGAGTCTGCGTGGCAGAGGCAAAGACTCCGTCCCCCAAGGGGAGGCTTCGCGCTCCCCCAAGGGGAGGCTTCGCGCTCC
>CAZFQH010000385.1:0-4482 GCA_964520805.1 uncultured Acidobacteriota bacterium
GCGTTGCCAAACCTTGAAATACTCCCGGTATTCCTGCGGTTCGGCGCCTTGATCTAACGAACAATCTCTCGCTTTCGTTTGCTGTCGACTTTCACCACGGACTGCCAGTGCCGCCACTACGGGACCACGGGACCAAGGGCGACAAGGCACAGTAGCGAGCGGCGAAAACGGGGGTGGCACCGCGCGACCGTTGACAGTCGTCTATCATTTTCTGCTTTCCCGCAAACATGGAGCCACCTTCCGTCACCAACTCTCGTCGCGTCTACGTCTTTGGGTCGGGCGGGCACGCGCGCGTGGTCGCCGAAGGGGCGCGAGCGATGGGTTTGCAGGTGGCGGGATTTCTAGACGGCGACCACAGCCGGCACGGGCAGTCGGTGAACGGGATCCAGGTTCTTGGCGGTCTTGAGCGGGTGGCCGAATTGTCGCGAGAGGGTGTGTTCGCGATGGGCATCGGCGCGAACTCCGCGCGTCAGGCGGTGTGCCTGGAGATCGAGACCAACGGCGGTTGGATTATTTCGATCCTTCACCCAACCGCGGTGGTGGCGGCGCACACCGTGATCGAACGAGGGGCCTATGTCGGGCCCTTGGCGGTGATCCATGTCAACGCCCAGGTCGGGCGACATGCCATCGTGAACACCGCGGCGATCGTCGACCATCAATGCGTGGTCGGCGACTTCGCCCACGTGTCCGCAAACGTGATCCTGGGCGGCGGCACGCGAGTCGGGGCGGGCGCTCTGGTGGGAGTGGGCGTATCCACTCTGCCGGACGTTTCCATCGGCCCCTGGAGCGATATCGGCGCGGGATCGGTGGTGACCCGCGACATCGGGGAGGGCGTGGTAGCCTATGGCGTCCCTGCTCGAACCATGCGGCGCAAGACGTCATGACCGACAGGATCTACCTTTCTCCACCGCATCTGGGGAAAGAGGAAGCCCTCAACGTACGCGAGGCCTTCGCAACGAACTGGATCGCGCCGCTCGGCCCGCAGGTCGACGCCTTCGAGCGGGAATTCGCGGAACGAGTTGGCGTGGCCCATGCCGCCGCTCTGTCTTCCGGAACCGCCGCGCTTCATCTGGCACTTGAGCTTGCAGGCGTACGACCGGGGGATCGGGTTCTTTGCTCGACGCTCACCTTCGTGGCCAGCGCCAATCCGATTCTTTATGTCGGAGCAAAACCAGTTTTCATTGACTCCGAAACCACGAGCTGGAATCTCGATCCGGCCCTCGTGCGGGAGGAATTGTCGTGGGCGCGTCGTGACGGCCAGCGTGTCGGCGCGGTCATCGCGGTCGATCTGTACGGTCAATGCGCGGACCTCGACGCCCTGGCCGACGCCTGCGCGGAATATGAAGTTCCCCTGATCGAAGATGCGGCGGAGGCCCTCGGCGCTTCGTACAAAGGGCGCAGCGCAGGAGGCATGGGGCGTTTGGGCGTCTTCTCGTTCAACGGGAACAAGATCATCACCACTTCCGGGGGCGGAATGCTGGTTTCCTCCGACGAAGATCTGGTGTCGAAGGCGCGATGGCTTGCGAGTCAGGCGCGCGAATCCGCCGCCCACTACGAGCATCGTGAGGTGGGCTACAACTATCGCCTGAGCAATGTGCTCGCGGGGATCGGTCGCGCACAGCTGACGCGGCTTGAAGACCGCGTAGCGCGCAGACGCGCCAATTTCGACTTCTACCGGAAGGCGCTTCAAAGCGAGCCGGGCCTCACGTTCATGCCCGAGGCGCCGTGGGGGTCTTCGAGCCGCTGGCTGTCGGTCATTCAGATCGATAGCATGCTGTTCGGCGCGGGGCCCGAAGATGTGCGCATCCACCTGGAGGCCACGAACATTGAGTCGCGGCCGGTGTGGAAGCCGCTTCACCTCCAGCCGTTGTTCGCGGGGGCTCGAGTCGCGGGCGGCAGGGTCGCTGAACGACTCTTCGAGCGCGGGCTGTGCCTGCCGAGCGGCTCCCAGATGACCAATGCCGATCTGCGGAGGGTGGCCAACCGGGTGAAATCGACACCTCGCGCGCCAAGGGCACAACCTTGAATCCGCCTGCGAAGAGACCGATGCGCGTCTGCCACCTGGTCGCCACCACGCTCGGCGCCACCTGGATGTTCGAACAGCTGAGGGAACTTCGCGATCAGCACGGGTACGAGGTCAGCGCTGTCGTGAACTCCTACGAGGGTCCGCTCGTTGACCTGCTACGTTCCGAGTCCATCCCGTTCCATGTATGCGAATTTGGCCTCGTCGGGCCAAGCCGGGCTCGCTCGATGTTCTTTGACATCTTCCGCCTGGCCCGCCATTTCAGGGCGGAGCGCTATGACGTGGTCCAGAGCCACATCTTCGTGACGGCGCTCGTGGGCCGTCCCGCGGCGTGGCTCGCCGGTGTGCCGGCCCGCCTCGCCATGATCGCCGGACCCTTTCATCTGGAAGCTCCCGCGTCGCGCCTGGTAGAGCGACTGACCTGGTGGATGGACACCACCCTCGTTCCCTCCTGCGAAAAATCGCTGCGTCTGTGCCGAGCGATGGGCATCCCCTCATCGAGGCTTCGGCTCATCTATTACCCGGTCGATACGGTCGCTCGCTTCGCACCCGAGCAGATCGCCCCAAGCGGTCTTCGCGCCCAATTCGGCTGGGCGGAGGACACGCCAGTCATCCTCCTGTCCGCCTATTTCTATCCGCGGTTGGGCGACGGCGGCTGGATTCCTTCGACGCTGCGCGGCCAGGCGGTTAAAGGGCATGAGGATCTCATTCGGGCGGCCCCTCTGGTCCTACAGTCATTCCCGAACGCCCGCTTCGTACTGGCCGGCGGAGCTTTCGCCGGCGCCACCGGTTTCCTGGATGAGATGAAAGCGCTCGCGGATGAAATGGGGCTTGGAGGACTCGTCGTGTTCACCGGACATCGCTCGGACGTTCCGGCGGTGCTGCGCGACGCGACCATCGCAGTGCAAGCGTCGCTCTGCGAGAACCTCGGCGGCACTCTCGAAGCGCTCTCCATGCGAAAGCCCATGGTGGTCACGCGGGTCGGAGGGATGGTGGACGCGGTGCGCGACGGCGAGACCGGCCTTCTCGCGAACCCCAGAGACCCCGCCGATCTCGCCCGGAAGATCTGCGAGCTGCTGAAGGATCCGGAACGTGCGCAGCGCATGGGAGATCGCGGACGAGACCTGATCGAACGTGAGTTCTCGCTCCGCAAGACGGCCACGGATCTCGACACTCTCTATCGGGAAGAGATCGCCCGGACGCAATCCAGAATCCCCTACTCCTTCTCCCTGGGGCTTTTGCGCGTGGCCTACGGCATCCCCTGGCTCGCCTTTGTTTGGTTGCGGGCGCGCCTTCAAGAGCAGGGCGGCGGATGGGGTCGGCTCATGGCGAGAGGGGTAGCGATCCGCCTCCGATCGCGCGCGCGTCTGACTGTATCGGCATTCGAGCGCGGCGCCTACAAGGCGTGGACCGTGATGGCCCCGATCCCGATTCGCCGGCTGGCTCGCCGGATGAGACGGCGCCGACCCGCGAAGGCCTCCGCTTGAGCCCGACACCCACCGTTCCCCTGATTCGAATACGGGCGTGTGGCCCGGCTCAGGACGCGGGCCTCCGCGCCGTGTGGGCTTCGCGTGAATTGTTGCTGTCCTTTTGCGAACGCGAGTTCGCGGTTCGCCATCGGCAAACCCTCCTCGGTCCTTTCTGGACCATTCTCCAGCCCCTCCTCCACACCGCCGTCTTTGTCGTATTCATGCACAACTTCGCGAGAGTTCCCTCCGACGGAGCGCCCTATTCGCTCTTCGCGTACGCCGGTCTCATCCCCTGGCTTTTCGTGTCGAACAGCGTCCAAAGCCTCAGTTACGGCTTGATGATGAATGCCCACCTGGTGACCCGCGTGTACTTCCCGCGGCTGATCATTCCGCTATCGATGATCCTGGTGCGTCTCTTCGATTTCGGGGCGGCCACGCTCGCGTTTTTTGTCGTGGCGGCTGCCCTCGGGGTCTCTCCCTCGGTCTACCTCTTCCTTCTTCCGCTGTTCATGCTCCACGCCGCCGTCCTCGCCCTCGCGGTGGGGGCGTGGTGCTCCTGCCTTATCTCCCGCTACCGCGACTTCGGTACGCTGCTGCCGGTAGTTCTCCAACTGGCTATGTTCGGGTCACCCGTGATCTATCCGTCGAGCCTCGTTCCGGCCCATCTGCGCTCACTGTATTTCCTGAATCCCATGGCGGCTATCGTAGAAGCCTTCCGCGATTCGATTCTGGGTCGACCCTTCGCGGTGGAGCCTTGGCTCGTTTCCTTTGCCATCACGATCGTGCTGGCGTACGCCCTGATCCGATCGTTCGTCGGCCAAGAGCAGCACGCCGTCGAATCGCTCTAGGAAACCATGGCTGACATCATGATCGACGTTCGCGAGGTGAGCCGCGACTTTCGCCTGGCCCTGCCTCCCGGAACCGAAAAAGGAATTCGCCAATGGCCGAGGGCCCGCTCGGACATCTTCCGCGCGCTCGACCGCGGCAGTT